>CAIOZP010000073.1 GCA_903862805.1 uncultured Fibrobacterota bacterium | reverse complement strand
TGCCTTGGGGGAAGTTCTACGCTTCCTCTTCTTCTCTACATCGTTCATACAAACACTCCTTGGTTCTGTCACCAATGGAGTGTTACCCTATTTTAGGAAAAGACTGGTCTCATTATCTGGCAGACGCGACAGGAAGATAATTGACGTTTCCGTCTTCATCTTCCTGTGTTCTGAAAAAGAGCCAATTACACTCCACCGGTATTGTTTGAAAGTATTCCTCCATGTCGGGTGGAATCGGTTTCCAAACACCGGAATCATTCTTGGTCGTACCGTTTCTGATTCGACTTCCATTTCTCAAACTTGACTGCTCGCCCTATCGCCGCAGACGCATATGACAAATACCTGTTTAGCGTGGCGTCCGAAAGCCTTTGCTTCGTTTTTAAAGACTTTTCAGTCTCAAGAACTTCCATAAAACAAATCCATTTGTCTCGGAATAATTCTTCTGTTGCATCAGCAAAGTCGCCAAGGGGAAGGTATTTGACGTTTCTGTCTTCATGCATAGGAAACTCCTGCAAATTGGTGGCGCCTCCAAAATTGTGTGCAATCTTTATGCCATACCGACTTCGTTGGGATACTGCATTTTTTACAGATGTCTCAATCGTATTTGAACAGCCAAAAATCAGATGCTGAAGATTAAATTTCAAATTGAAAGTCCGGTGCAGTATATTATTGCAACGCAGATAGAGTGACTACTAAAAAAGTCCTAACTTCATTCTTTGTGATTATTTCCCCATTGGTAAAACGCCAAATATCACTCAAATTCGCATTATATTTATGTTTTGGGTGCCTACTAAAAAAGGAAGCGCTTTTGTTCCTGCCACATATTAAAGTTGAAGTTCTAGCAGTATAATGGGCTATATTATATCGTCAGAAGAGGGAAGCCATTATGGTCAATATCCATGAATACCTTGATTATCGTCGTTTTTTAGCAGATATACTTGCCGAAAAACGAGCGATTGGCGCTGCCTATAGCATGAGAGCGATTCAAAAACGGCTCGGGCTGACATCGAATGGCTATCTCAGCAATATCATTGCGGGCCGTAGTAAGCTGTCGCTTGAGCTTTCATCGAAGATCGGTGACCTCTTTGGCCTTTCAGAGTCTGAAAAAAAATATTTCAAGACAATGGTTCTTTTCTCGCATGCAACAACCGTCGATGAGAAAAATCATTTTTTTGAACAACTACTGTCATATCGCCGGGTCAAAGCAAAACTTCTCCAGAGTGCATCTTTGAACCTTTTCTCAAAATGGTACTATACGCCTCTGCGTGAACTTCTGGTGATGGAACAATCGAACGACTATGCTGTTTTGGGAAAACGATTGATGCCACCGATAAGCGCAGACGAGGTTTCACAGGCTGTAGCAGCACTTGTGAAAGGTGGTTTCATAAAAAAAACAGAAGACGATAAATGGGAAAGATGTGAAACTTCGCTGACCACCGGAGATGATGTTCATTCGTTCCTTGTTGTTCGGTTTCAAAAAGATATGCTTGATCTGGCGGCACTTGCTTTGACTACGCCGCTTGAAAAACGTGATATTTCCGGTGTGACATTGGCACTGTCTGAAGAATGTCTGCCATTGTTAAAGGAAGAAATCAGGAGATTTCGCCATAGGATTTCGCAAATTGCAGTGGATTCCGGTTCGGCGGATAGAATATATCGCTGCAGTGTTCAGCTTTTCCCCCTGGTTAAAGGAAATGAAGATGTCAGCTCAAATTAAAAACTTAATCCTGCTGTTGCTGGTGTGCCTGGTCGCATCCTGTTCATTGTCCACATCCTCTACCGGAGGCTCTGTGGAAGATTGTAATGCGGTCGCCGGAATTGTGCACGACACCACTGGCGCTGTTTCACCCGGAGCCTTGGTCGTTGCGGTTCCTGCAGCCTTCGATCCTACTAAAGATACAATTCAATCCAGTGATTCTGTCCGTACCGATTCAAATGGAAAATTCACAATGCACCTTTCGTTTGCAAGTGCAGCACGGTTGTGGATAAGAACCATATCCGGCGATGTTGCATCTGTCGATAATATTGTTGCTGGTGCTAAGCTTGAAAATATGCAATGCGCCGACCCAACTACTATGTCAGTTACAGTTCCCGGATCATTCATCGGCTCTACTTTGATCTTCGGAATTATTGGAACCCCGTACACAAAAACAATTTCGGTTACAGACTCCTTGATTCTTCTTACAGATCTTGCTCCACTTGCCAATGTTTTACTTTTCTACGTTGATTCGGCAAGCGGAAGCAGGACTGTGGTTACTGATAGTCTTGAAGTTTCTGCTTGTGGGCAGGTTTTTGTAAGTGCGGATAGTGTTCAGTGGACCGGATACACTCTTCCTGGCGTAACATCAGGTGCGAATGCAGTTCTTATGCAGGGAGACACGCTTGTTTTCGGAGACTCCACCGGCATCCGACGCTTTAAACTTACAGATGGCAAATTCACGCAGATAGACGCTCCATATGGAACGGCAGTCTTCGACCTTGCGCAGTTCGGAAGCCAGATTGCCATCGCTTCAGGAAATGGTTTGGGCTTCTGTGATGGAAATGGTACTTCTCGCACATCCACCTCCTTCGATGCAGGAAGTCCATTGTCAACGGTTACAAAAATTGCCGCGGTATCAGATACAATGCTGTTTCTACTTACAAGCTCAGGGACTGTATGCCATTATGGTACCGGAGATGGCAGAATAACCAGCTCGACTGTTGGTATTTCGGCTATTGCATCAGACAGAAGTGGAAGTGCTTTCTGCGTAGGAGCAACTGGTCTTTTCTCCATGACTACTTCCGGTGCGCCAGTACTGACTCAGGATACACGTCCGAATGTCCCTGCAAATATAAGCCACATGGCGATTTCATCAGGCGACATCTGGGCTGCTCCAACAAATGGTTTATTCAAACTTGGACCGGCAGCAGCTGTTGACTTTTCTAAAGGGAATTCCGCGATCCTTAACGATACATTGAATGATTTGAAGGTTACATCTGGTGGATCACTATGGATGATCGGTGCCGGTGGCACTGCCGAAGTTTACAATGCGGGAAGCTGGAGATTGTTCTCGTCTCTGTCTTCGCCTTTGTCAATTACCTGCAGACCATCTGCACTTGCGATTGAGAATTCGACGGGATGGATCTCGACCAGCGATGGCCGGATCTTTCACGTAAAAGCCAAAGGTTTCAACTGACGGCTTAAAATTCCAGACAGAAATTCTGAAAACAAGGGTAAACCGGCTTGAAAAAAAGCCGGAATATCCTTTGACATATCAAAAATGATGGTTTTTCGGTTTGTGGTACAAAAAGAGGAGGGGTTTATGGAAACGCTGAAAAATGAGTTAATCTCATTAGCGAGGCAAGAACATGAACGGATTTTTCCGTGTGGAGGCAAACGCAGTCTCCGTGAGTGTTTTACGTTTTCAGATGGCTATCTCATTTTCTGGTTCGACACTCCTGACTGCAGTACACATATACTCTGGCGACAAATAGCGAGATAGCTTCCAGATTCGGAAAACTGTTTCAGAAAGCAAAGGTTTCTTATAAAGTTTGAAACCTGTTCACCGTCATAACCAGTTACGAAGGCTAACATGTTTTTAGGAATTCAAAGCGATGAAATAAAATTCTTTGATGTCGCGACCTCTACCTATTCCTGTAATGGCATGTCGTTTTGGAAAAGTTTTCATCGTGTTTCAGTGCAAAGTTGGAGATTCAATCCTGTATGAAATGCGAGACAATGCATCATCTCCGTCGCTCACTTATGTGTGACGTAGAGCGAGACAATGGCGGGAACATTGAACCAACATTACCTTTGGAAGAATTTGATTTCGCCAAGCATGTAGGCGCAAGAATACGAGAATCCAATGGTGGGCGTGGCGACATTCTTGTTCTCTGGCAGGAATGACCTGATAAAAAATTAGAAATATGTCTGGAACTTCGAAGATGAGTGTCAACACGAACATATAGGGGGGCTTGGTTTGCCTGTCTACACGGCGAGGAAATGTTCTGCTTAGACAGAAACTGTTGCAGTGTTGATGCTCGGATTTAGTTCCATGACAATAGGGGTTGCCTTGAAAATGGCAGCCCCGATATACAAGTAGTTCAGGTTCGTGCTAATAGATGATTTCCGGGAAGGTTTTCCAGAAACGGTTGTTTGCGTTTACACGGAATATGCTGGAAATACTCTGTTGCGACGGAGGAACTACCGTTGGGAATGGTTGAGTTTTTTGAACTGTAAAACTTCAAGTTTCATGGGAGATTATATGAGATCAAATTTATTTCTGTTGATGCTTGCATCGGCTGCATCAATATGGCCTTCGTCTGCGATTGCATCGGGACAGACGATTTCCAATGCAGGACGAAATTCAGTTGATGTTATTCTTGAACTTGATAATGCCACGCTGACTCCTGTTGACAGGAATGGCGTTTTATATACGAAGATTCATGCCGACGGATTCGGCATCGAGACCAGAGAAGGCTTACCTGCGCTACCTATCTCACTGATAAAAATTTTGACTGCGCGTGATCCAGCGGTTCAGGTGATTTGCGATGTTGTGAAGGCAGATACGATCCGCAACATTCTTGTTCATCCGGCGCAGCAACATGCTCCCGCAATTGCAAACGTGCCTGATCAGCCGACACCGTTTGTGCTTGACAAATGCTACTCAGCTGACGAGCCTGTTCCTGCAAGCCCGTCGTATGTTGCCAGTACAATGCTTCTTTCCGGGATGCCGCTGACAACTGTTGTATTGTCGCCGGTATCTTATAACCCGGTTCGCAAAGAACTTATTCTCTATCGTCAAGTGAAATTCCATGTCTCATATGCAGCTGCAGATCCGTCGCCGTTTGTTGGTATGCGACCGAATCAGCGTGACCAGCTTGCTTCGGCAGCGTGCAATGCATCATCGTTTGCCCTGGCTCTTGCACGGTCGTATTCAGCAGTCGCCACTGCCGGTCGAAACGACGTTCTGATAATTACAACCACTGCCTATAAAGATGCCGCAGAAACACTTGCTGTCTGGCAGCGGATGAAGGGACTTGGTTCGGTTGTTGATGCCCGCGCCTCCTGGAGTTCCGATGCTGTCAAGACCCGTACGACAGAATTCTACAACTCGACGACACCGCATCCCGGATTTGTTCTGGTTCTCGGTGGCATCGGTGATGTCCCCGCGTCCTATATGTCAAACCTGAATGTTTCATTTTCACCGTTTCCCACGGATCTCGGATATGTCTGCATGGATGGCGATAATGATTATCTAGCCGATATGGCAGGAGGTCGCATACCATGCACTACTGCCGATGAGGCGATGACCATAGTCAAAAAGATCGTGACGTATGAAAAAACACCGCCGACATTGGCGTCGTTTTATACAACGGCTGCCGGAGCAAGTTACTGGAATGACGAAGGTCCACCGTATGGTGAAGAAGATGACGGTTTTGTCAGAACCTGCGAGATCGTTCGGGCTCATCTGAAAAAATCAAACATAGCTGCCGATCATCTCTACTATGCTGCAGCGCAGAATGGAGCCTCCGAAGCTACCAATCCGCAAACATACTGGAGCGAAGGCGTCGGATACGACCCAACGGTAGCGGCCGATATCAAAGTGCCGAATTATGGGTGGAATGCAACTGCAACCGATATCAACGCGGCACTTGATAACGGAAGATTTCTCCTTTATCACTACGATCATGGCCTTGATCAGCAGTGGGGTCAGCCGGCCTACAGTAACAGCAAAATTGATCTGCTGAAGAATGCTGATCTTCTTCCCGTTGTATTGTCGATAGATTGTCTCTGCGGCAATTTCAACAGCACGGCTGGACAATGTCTGGCAGAAAAATTCATCTCAAAGGATTCCGGCGGAGCTGTTGGTGTTGTTGCGGCAAGTACGCCATCATATGAGGGGACCAACGATATCCTGATGTGCGGCATCATTGATGCGATCTGGCCGGGGATCGATTTCGGTTCAGTCTTTAATGTTGTTCCGAATGCGACACTGCCACAGCATGGTTCAATGCCTTCGATGGGTGAGGCGCTCAATCAAGGTAAGTTCGCGATGAATATGGTAAATCCCGCTACCGATTTAAATCGAATGCATATAGAAATGTATCACTGGTTCGGCGACCCATCCATGCGTATCTGGACGGATTTTCCTGCTACGATTGCCCCGACTTACTCATCAGCGACTCGCGGCAACGGCACATTTGCAGTACGCAATATCGGAACGATAGATCAGGGAATGATCTCTCTTGTCAATCCGGCAACCGGTGAACTCATCGGTGCAGGTGCGGTTGCAGGCGGAAGTGCGTCGATTGATCTCGCCGGTCTTTCTCAAGGAACCAACCTGACTCTTACAGTCACCGGTATCAATATCAGGCCTTACATAGCAAATATCACGATTGATTCAAATGCAGTTGTTCCGAATATTTCAAACCCATTGAGCGAGAAAAAAATTGCTTTTGCAGCATCACTGATTAAAAGCGGAATACAACTGACAATTCCAAACGCAGGCTTGTGGACAGTGACTCTATACAGTGCCGATGGCCGCACACTTTGGCATAGCCAACAAAATCTCGGTATCGGAAATAACACTATCGTCTTAGCAGGGTTTCATCAGGCTGCCGGCATGAAAATCCTTTCGGTTGAAGGGCCGGGGATCAGGTCGACACAGAGAATTATTGAGCGATAACTGATAAAAAGAAATTGGAGCAAAATATGAAAGCAACTTCATTGGGTTTGACGCTTGTGTTGGTTGGAACGATATGTGCGTCATCTGCATTGGCCTATGGTCAGACAGTTGTAAGAGCCGATAGAAATTCTGCGGAAGTCTGTCTTGAACTTGACGGCATGCAACAGATACCGGTGATCAAAGATGGAGTTGCTTACACAACACTGAAGGCCGAGGGATTTGCTCTTGAGAGCAATCAGGGGATACCAGCGCTTCCTTTCTCAATGCTGAAGTTTATCACAGCCAAAGATCCTGCAGTGCAGGTGAGTTATGATGTGATCAAGGCTGATACGATACGAAATATACTGGTCTATCCTGCAAGTGCCCCGCGTCCTGCAATCGCGCCGGAAGCACCGTTCTCGCTTGCGTCTTGTTATTCGGTGGATGCACCGGTTCATGCAAGTCCTACATGGGTTGCCGGAACTGTTATGCTCGCCGGAATGCCTCTTACAACGATCGCACTTTCACCGGTGTCTTACAACCCGGTTCGCAAGGAATTGATCGTATATCGGAAAGTAAATTTTCATATCACATTCGCGGCGGCTGATCCTTCTTTGCTGGCCTCGATGCGTCCAAACCAGAGGACGCAGCTTTCATCTGCAAGCAACTTCTCTTCGGTGGCTGTATGCGCACCGGCGCCTTTGCCGAGCCCATCGAATGCTGCCGGAACTCTTCGCAGTGATGTGCTGATCATTACTCCTCCCGCCTATAAGGATGCGGCTGAAACACTTGCGGTATGGCAGCGGATGAAGGGGCTTGGGTCGATAGTCGAAACCAATGCCGCAGATGTTTCTGCCCGTATCAAACAGTTCTATGATTCCCAAACTCCGCATCCAGGATACGTGCTGATTATCGGCGGTAAAAATGTGATAGATGCTCACGATTACAACCTGACATATAACGGAAATACCTATCCGGATGATCAGGCTTATGTCTGCATGGATGGAGTGAATGATTATGTTCCAGACATGTCTCTTGGACGAATACTCTGCGCATCTCCTGCTGAGGCAATGATAGCGGTGAGAAAAATCATTACCTATGAAAAAACGCCACCGACGCAATCATCGTTCTATAAGAGCGCTCTATCTTCCGGATATTTTACATGCTCTGGCGGTAGCATGGCTGACAATGGAATGATCCAATATAATGAAGAAATTATTTCGTATCTCTCAACCAACTTCGGAATTTCATCGAAGCGGGCGTATACAGCGGATTCATGGGTATCGCCTTCCACATGGAATAATACCAATTATGGAAATGGCGGTGCAATTCCAGCCGAACTCCAGAAACCCAACTATGGCTGGAATGCAACGGCAGCAGATATCGCATCGGCCATTAACCAGGGGACATCCTTTGTCTATCACTACGATCATGGCGATATCGAAGGTTGGGTTGAACCGCATTTCATGACATCCGATCTGTCCACATTGACAAACGGCGATCTTCTGCCGGTCATATTGGCCATCGACTGTGAATGCGGAGAATTCACTGTTGCCGGAAGAAAGAGCTTCGCTGAAGCATGCCTCACGCAGAGTAACGGCGGAGCGGTTGGTGTTATCGCCGCAACTGCTCCATCGTGGATGGCATTCAACGAGGCGCTGATGGTCGGAATTGTTGATGCGCTCTGGCCGTCGCCCGGACTGACGATGACAAATACCGGCACATATTTCGTTCCGAATCCCACTCTCGTAGCTCACCCGGCGATCACTGCCATGGGCGACGCTCTTCAGCAGGGGCTCTTTCGGATGACCGAGTGCATGTCGGAATTAGTTATTGACGATGCTTCTTTGACGAAGATGCAGTACCGTGAGTATGAATGGTTCAGCGATCCGACACTGAGAATGTGGACTGATGTTCCGGTAACGATCGCGCCTTCGCATGCGTCAACGACTCGTGGAACCGGCACATTTACCGTTAATAATATCGGAACTATCGATCAGGGAATGATCTCGCTTGTCAATCCGGCAACGGGTGAACTTGTCGGAGCAGGAACTGTTTCCGGTGGAAGTGCGTCGATTGATCTGAATGGTCTTTCGCAAGGAACTAATCTGACTCTTACCGTCACCGGTATAAATGTCAGGCCTTACATTGCAAATATCCTTATTGATTCTAATGCGGTAGTTCCAAATGTCACAAAGCCAATGAACGGCAAGCAGATTGCATTTGCGGCGTCACTGATTCAAAGCGGAATTCAACTGACAATACCAACAGCAGGCTTGTGGACTGTGACTCTATACAGTGCTGACGGCCGCACGCTTTGGCATAGCCAACAAAATCTCGGTATCGGAAATAACACTATCGGTTTAGCAGGATTTCATCAGGCTGCGGGCATGAAGATTCTTTCTGTTGACGGGCCGGGAATCAAATCGACACAGAGAATTATTGAACGGTGATTGGCAAATAGAAATCTGAAAGTTTTTGAAAAAGTTGAAATAAGGAGATTATGATTGTGAAAAAGGTAGTACTGTTTTTGATGACTTGTGTTGTGGCTACTTGGGCAGCTGGTACAGTTACGATTAATGTAACGACTGACACTTATAATGGTTGGTTCGCACCAAAACATGTTTCAGCATTCTGGGTTACAGATACAAATAATAACTTCATAAAGACGCTTGAGCTGAACGCCCAGAACTACGGGCATTATCTGGCAAAATTTGTTGCCATGAACCCAACAATGGACACAGTAGACGCGAAAACATCGGCATCATTGTTGACACATGGGACACATACTCTAACCTGGAATTGTACGGATACATCTGAAAACAAAGTCCCTGATGGTGCATATCGTGTATGGTTTGAAATGACTGAAAACGATGATTCCGGCCCCGCGATGTTTACGGAAATAGCTGTCGGATCATCACCTGTTACGGTCACTCCGCAAAACTACTCTTATACCGGAGTACTGTTGGTCTGGAATAATGACAAGTTTACCTATGACTCAGTGGAAACCACGGCGGATGTTTTCAAAGACATATCAATTAACTTTACTCCAGCAGGAAATTCTCTAATCAACAGCGAGTGTCTGGTTTCATCAACTCCAACCATGCAAGTTGTCGGTCGAAGGATTGCACTTACTGGAATTACAGCGAACTCGACATTCGAACTTTTCACAGCATCGGGAAGAAAAGTTATGAGTAGAAAAATCGTAGGCTCGCAATCGATCGGGATTCAATCGATAAGTGCCGGTCGATACCTCGCGGTAGTGAGATCAAACGGAATCAGAGTTACAAATCAGATAACAATCAAATAAAGTAGCTCGGATATGAGGCAACAAAGAATTCAGTACCAGGAGATACCTATGAACTATAAACTTTCTTATTTGGTACTCGCAGCTACGATGATCGCTGCGAGTACCGCATTCAGTGACGATGCCGGGCAATTTAAATACAGCTTTGCTCCGCTATCTCCGGCGTTTTTGAAATGGCAGGCGGAACAGAGCAAAGCATCGGATCACAGTGCGTCAGTCGATCCGAGATGTGGAACCACTCCATCTCCGGTGGATAATGTCGAGTTCCTCAGAGCCCATCCTGTCATCAAAAAGAACTGTGCAACTATTCCCGCTCAGTACGATCTGCGGTCTCTGAAGTTAATCACACCTGCAAAGGATCAGGGGAACAGTGGCGATTGCTGGGCATTTGCAACATGCGGCACACTTGAAGGTGAAGCTATTAACGCCGGCTTTCCGGTATATGATTTTTCGGAAGAAAATCTTCGGAATCGTTCAATGTGGGATGATGGTACAGGTAACAGTTACCGAAGTCAGGCTTATCTTTCACGATGGGAAGGCCCCGTTCTTGATGCAAGTGATCCGTTCAGTGAAACGAATCAAACTTCAGCTCATTTCCCTGCGGTTCTACATGTAGGAAAATCCCGTGAGTTTGTCGGAAACGATCAGATCAAACAGGCACTGATGGATGTGGGTGCACTCTATACTGAAATGTATAGCATGCTGTCTCTTTACCAGTTCGGAGCTCACACGACGTACAATTATTACTATGGCCTGACAACGATCAACCATGCAATAACACTGGCAGGCTGGGACGATACCATGACCATCCCCACTGCGACAAATAAAGGGGCCTGGCTCTGCAAGAACAGTTGGGGTGCTACCTGGGGAAGTGAAAATGGATATTTCTGGATTTCCTATGATGATCTCAGTGCTGTGAAACACGCCATTTCCTTTGAAGATCTTACCGTGCCTAAAGATGACGAATACCAATACTACTACGACACTTTGGGATTCTGTACACACGTTGGAACCGGCATTGATTCCGGTTATCTCGCAATGTCTTTTGTTCTTAACGGTGACGAAAAGGTAACGGCTATCGGAACATACATGACAACTAACAACGCTCGTGCAGATATTACCGTATTTTCTAAACGGACATTGACGGGCTCATATTTCTATTTCAACAGCCCACTTGCTTCATTTTCCTCAAGTTTCAACGAGGCGGGTTACTATACTATTCCGCTTCCTCAGCCGCTTCAGGGCAAGCAGGGCGATACGATGCATGTGCTTGTCAAATATGTAACTCCCGGTCAGGGATACGGGCTTCCGGTTGAAAGTGCGATACTATCTTTGTCAGCCGACCATGCCGTTGCTAAACCTCTGCAGACGTTCATCGGGAATGGAAATATTTTTGTAGATCTGGCTGCAAATAATCCCGGTACCGCGGCAATCATGGTATATACGAAAAAATCCGCTACTCCGATTATCTCGAATCCTGCGGGGCTTTCAGCAACGTACAAACTTGTGCCATCAGGATCCGGTATGGCGATCAATCTTTCGAAGTCGGCTGATCTGGGTTATTCAGTTTTGAATCTCCGAGGACAGGTTCTGTCGCAGATGAATACGACCAGACTTGCCTGCGGGATACATGAGCTGAATCTGCCGAAAACAAAAGGCGTTTATGTCGTCCGGTTGAATGTAGATGGAGCAACTCAGAGCTTCAGGCATGTTGTAGAGTAGTTTTGCCACCTTTGAAAATCATAATGTCTCCGGAAGAGTAAAGCGCAGATGAAGATGTAACTTATCTAAGGAATCCCTTCTTCCAAAACGGAAATCCCGTGCCTTTGGGTGATGCGAGAAAACAGATGATGGTGATTGTGCACTGATTTTCGGATCAGTATAAATATCGAAATTGTTCCAGAAAATTGCTGAAAGAATTTTGAACTAAACCTTTTGAATGGGGGACATTGAAATGAAAAAGAAACTGAGTATCTTCGCGGCGTTACTGTTTGCCGGCAGCGCATTTGCCGGTGAGTTTTGGACTGGTACCGAAAATTTTATCGGCACAGACAACAATGGGAAGCAATGGGTGCTATCAGATTTGCTTGCTCAAAATAAAATTGTAGTAATGGAACAAACATATTACACATGACCAATGTGCCTGAGCTCCGGGAGAGCTATAAACAACCTGTTTACAACATTCGGAAATGATACCGGAGATGTCGTGATACTTGCAGCAGCTCAATTCAATCATGTGGCGACAATGATCAGTGCGTATGAGGATACCCCGTATGTGACTACTCCAATATTTCCTATAATCGGAGCTGATTGCGGAGCCGATACATTTGTGCCGGTTGTCGGCATATCATCAATGAACGGGAAGATCTGGATGTTCCTTCCGGATAAGAGCAGGCATGATATCACAAGTACCTCTTTGTTTACGAGCAACCCAGATACGATAGCCATGATTGAGACGCAAGAGTGGACCGACAGTATAAACAGTGCACTCGCGAGCTTAGGGAAACCGGTAGTGTCTGTCGTACCCGGAAGTCGTGTGTCTCTACTTCCGAAACATAATGGAATCAGGTTGGTCGGATCTTCGCTGATGATCGACAATATCGCCGGTTCCGGAACAGTGCAGCTCTTTACTGCCGCCGGTCGCATGGCTCGTTCATTTCAAGTCAGGAAATCTGCTGCGATTGACCTTGCCAATCTTACCGCCGGCGCTTACATCATTCGTGTTGCAAGCACTGCTGGTGTTACTTCGACACGGATCGTGCTTGATCGTTGAAAGGAATTTTATGAAATCATTATTTACCTTTTTGGGAGGGGAAAATGAGTAAAAGAGTAAATGCCATAACTTCGGCATTCTTTGTTTTTTCAGCAGCCTTTACCGCATCAGCTGCATTTACAGATTCTGCCGGTACTGTGGTAAATCCCACCGGACTGGTTGTCACTGACGAAAAAGGCCAGCAGTACAATATCGATAACATCCTTAACCAGAACAAAGTGCTGGTTATTCATACTACATATTCCGGGTGAACCTGCATCTGGGCCGGTGGCACAGTCAAAAAATTGTATGCGGATCTCGGAAGTAATACTCAAGATGTTGTCATGTTAATTAACGACGTATTGGTAACTGATGATTTGGCGAAACTCGATGGTGCCTATCAGGCTCAAGCCGGTGTGGTACCTGATGCGCCCAAGATTTTTGGAGCAGATGGAACAAGACTCCCGCCTATTCTTTTCTCAGGATTTACAGGGAATCCGGTGATGGCCCAAGGGGCAGGGTTTTTCTGGGTTATCGGGCCTGATCGAACCCTTTATTGGTGCGGGGCCGATGCGGCCGATGTTCCTCTTGTGGTGCAAATGGTGCTGGATAAGCGAGTGCCGAGCTCTCTGAAACATGATCCTTTTGTAAGTGCGAATGCAGGAACAAAGATTCTTTCTGCCATGGGTAAGCAGATGCGATTTACTGTTTCGCAAAACGGACTGTATGGAATTTCTCTCTTCAGTGCCGATGGAAGAGTTGTCTGGTTGAATCGAATGAACTGTGTTGCAGGGATCAATTCAACAGAGTTTGATGGTGTCGCTTCAGGAACATACATCGCACGAATCGGTGGTGTTTCAGGTGCAACTTCAAGCCGGATAGTTGTGGGAAACAGAAGTAAAAAGTAAATGGTTTTTTGAAGGAGTCACTCTTTGTCTTCTCATTTTTGTGAAGCGGACAAGATAAATCTATAAGGAGTTTTTTATGAAAATCATCCAGACAATTCTTGCCGCCGCAATGCTGGCAGGAACTGCAATGGGCGCTGATTTCACAGGCACCGATAATTTCGGCACCACCTGGAAGCTGAGTGATCTGCTTGCACAGGGCAAGCACGTTGTCCTTATGCAGACATGGTCACAGTGACAACTCTGTAAAGCCGCCGGGAGCGGCATCAATGCGATTTATTCGAGATATGGAAGTAACCAGAACGAGATCGTCCTTCTTGGTGTGACTGATTTTGACAGCGCAGCAACAATCATTGCGGCCTATCAGGCAGATCCGTTTAATACGACGCCTCTTTTCCCGATCATTCCTTTAGAGGGAGGAGGGCATACCATTGTCCAGGATGTCGGATATCCTCAAGCCGCAGGTATCGACTATGTTTTTCATCCCGATGGGCGAAAGGTACAGATCGCAGCTGATACTACAGCGCTTGTCAGCGCCATTGAAGCGGCCCTTGCTGACAGTTGCAATAAAAATGTAGCGATAAAAACAGGGCAGAATAATTTGGCTCATGAATACACCGCCGTTCAGTTGAAAGGATCGTTACTTACGATTGATGGTGTCGCCGGTTCGCAAACAGTGCGCCTGTATAATGCCGCAGGTCGCATGGTCGGGTCATATTGTTTCAGCGGACATTCTTCAATAAATATTTCGGATCTTTTGTCAGGGATTTACATCGCTAGAGTTTCAAGCTCTGCCGGTGTTACTTCGACAAGGATAGTGCTTGATAAATGAGTTAATGAATTTATTAACAAAGTTTCCGGAAGAGTAGAGCGGAGATGATTGTGCTGGTCCATCAGGGAAGTCCCTTCTCTTCCAAGGCGGATTTGCTGATTGTCCGGGCTTGAAATTCCGGAAACATTTTTAAAATTTCCGCATAGCTGACTTTTAGTTTATTGTCGCACGTTCAACCATCATTTGTGGAGGATTACGGAATTGACTTCGAGGGTTAAGTGCCTACCAATTATCCACTATTACAATACTTACAATGTTATTGATTTTAAAATTTTGACCAGTATTTATCACATATCACTATATGAATGCCTACCAAAAAAGGAAGCACTTTCGTCTTCGCCGACCATTAATAATGATCATAAATACCAAAGATGGTTTAAATTGGATGTTGAAATATTGCATGAATCAGGAGGGGTAAAATGAAATTTTCAAAACAAAGAAATATTCGAATGATGCGGGTACTTTTCTCTTTTTTATTCTTACTTGTTTCTGTTTCATTGGCAGATAAAGTTGGTAAATTCGCGTGGGAAAGTTCTTTTGCTGCCATCGACAGCCAGACGATAACCGTGCCGCTTGGAACGGTAGCGATGAGTGAAGATGTTTATCTGAAGAACACACTTTCTTCGATGCTGTCGCGTGATCCCTGTTCGATCATGTTCATTATTGATAACTCTGTAAGTAATGATACCCAAACGGACACTCTCGGTCTGCGGTGGAAAATTGTCCGTGAACTGATTGATACGATTCATGCACGGGCACCGGAAACACGGATCGGTTTATCAATCTTTGCAACCCGTCTCTGTCTTTATGGACCCGACAACCGGAATCTGTTTCTTTCGGTTCCCCAGGACAATTTTATGACCGGTGATGGTGCGGTGATTCCGCCTCTTGAACTCGATAAAATCTACGCCGGAACAGCGGCGGGATTCGACACCAATCCGATTTCATACCGGAAGACCGGTCTTGAGCTTCTGAACATGTACCTCAAAAAAGACCCTGCTCTTAGTTACACAGCAACATTTGCAGGCGACCCCTGGAATAGTATTCTGCATAGTGACAAAGGGGCAACAAATATTACGATAGGCTTTGCTGGAGCAAATCTGGCCCATCGTACGACGGGATTCAAGACCAATCGTCAATTCAACATCCTTTTTTCAGATGGAATGCCGACATACTATCCAACGGATCCAACGCAAGCCACCTACAAAGATTACATTAAAGGAATCGATTGCCCTACGACACTTTCCGTGTACTACAATCCGCAGGATGCGTCTGCTTTACCCGATCTGCAGACAATGACTACCAACATCCAAAGCAACGGATATTCTGATAAAAACGCTACACTGACATCCCTGATCAATATGAACGACTGGGCTATAATCAAAACTAAAATCAATGATTTCTTCGGACTGATTCTCGCCAAAACAACCGGTACTCCGGTGAACATGTCAATCAATACGACGACCAGTACAACCTGGGACAGTATCACGGGATTCCACTATGCAGACATGTTTCCTCTCCAGAAGGACACTACACCTTTTTCAATGAATTTCATGGTGAATCTTGTCATTGATTCACTTGACACTATGGGTAATATCATCAGTTCGACAACCCGTGATTCTTCCATGATATCCAACTTCTCGGTCACTGTCGGAACAGATACCGTGACACCAGACAATATGTTGATGACCTGGTGGGGCCGCACGCTTTCGTTTGGAATCAAAGGCGCTCCTGTCACGGCTCTTACATCGGCAGATCCAACGATAAATCTTCTGTTCGAGGTTTACAGGATAGACACTCTTTACAACTATCAAAATGTGAAGATTGATATTAGAAATTCAGATAATTCAGACCATGAAACTGTCACGATGACAGCTAACGGTTTAGACTGGAGCGGTTCAATTCCACGGGTACTCGGAGCACCAGTTATCGGCGATGGAATACTTGAGCATAAAGCTATCGACACGGTCATTGCGGTATTCAGAAATCCGGCGCTTCCGCTTGACACAATGGAAGTGAGAATTCCATACACCGACCGCATCCAGTGGACGCTCGGCACAGCAGCATATTTTGACAACAACGCAGACGGTAAAATCGATTCGCTGTTTGTTGGAATCAACGGCAATCTCTGGCAGAGCTACGTTGATTCAATCACTGCAAATATTGTTTTGCCGGTCGGCCGAAATTTCAAAATCGTGAAATCCACCGCCAGCCCGAATGGTATTGGTATCACACTGAATCAGCAATCTTATGTCATCAATACTGCGATTAGCTCAGCTGATTCGATTTCATTTCCTAATGATATTACATTCCCCAATGCTTCGGTATTTCTCAAGGGATCTCTCCTTCCCGCTGACAAAGTCGCACCAGTGATAATGACTGCGTCCTCTGTCGATTCGATAGCAGTCGGAGCGCAAGAAATTCTGACACTGACTTTCTCCGAAGCGC
>CAIOZP010000072.1 GCA_903862805.1 uncultured Fibrobacterota bacterium | reverse complement strand
GAAGAAGAAAAAATCAGTCATCTCGCGACCGTGAGCCGTGAAGTTCACGACGTGACCGGCGCCGGAGACACGGTCGTCGCGACGCTGGCGCTCGCGACGGCGGCGGGCGCGCCGATCGAGATCGCGGCGAGGTTCTCTCATGAGTTTCCGATGCCAGAAATCAGGGGGATCAAGCCATTCGGCTTCCATAAATATCGCAAACAAAATAAATTTTATCCGAAGTTTCCAACCATGTTCCAAAAAATCAGTCGTGCAATCTCAAAAGGATCAAACTGATGTTCTCTATATTCAAGGGCCGTAATACAGTCAAAGGTGCAGCATTTCCGACAAAACCGGAAATCATTCCTGAGCATATTATTGAGGCAAGGGCATTTCTGAAGTCAGAGATTTCAGTCCTTCCACTTATTGATACACAGGGAAAACTCCAGGCTGAAGCGGAATGGTCTTCCAATATGAACCGCTTGCGTGAACTCGCAATGGGCGGTGCTGATCCGGTGGATTTCCTTCAATGGGATGTTATTCGGCATACGATGTTCGTCAATTCTCCCAAGTTTGTCAAAAAAGAACTTGAACTACTGAGGAAAAAGAAAGACTGGAAATCACGATGGGAACCAGCCATTCATGAGTCTTGGGTAGGATCTCCAGATCATACAAGGTTCTGCGAATATTCAAGTGGTAATCTGATTCATCACATCTTTCATCTGGCCCAGTTCGAGGAAAAGACAGGTGTAAAAATCGATTCTCTGTCGACAATTGTCGAATTTGGTGGTGGCTACGGAAGTATGTGCAGAGCCTGCCACAATCTGGGTTTCAAGGGACGGTATATCATATTTGATTTGCCACACTTCTCTTCCCTGCAAAGGTTCTACCTGAAGTCATTAAAGTTGCCTGTGATGCGGCCAAATGAAGTGGAGAATTCTTCCATTCATTGTTGTTCAGACATTGAAGATTTGCAAAGGGTTTTAAGTCTTAGCGGTATTGCGCAAAAGAGTCTTTTCATCGCAACATGGTCTCTCAGTGAGACTCCGATGCATGTTCGAGATATGTTCATGCCCTCTGTTTCGGGTCTTGGAAATTACCTTATTGCATATCAGCACTCATTTGGTGAAGTGAACAATATCGATTACTTCAGGGATTGGAAAAACACAATAAATGGAATCTCTAATTGGCAGGAATGGGAGATCCCGCAAATCAGGGGCAGCAATTATCTGATAGGATCTTCCGTTGGATCCTGAGATAGTATTTCCGGATCCGTCCGTAGTTATAAATTCGCGTTCTTCAGACATGACCGACGGAATGATTCCTGCTCTTTCAGTGCTTATCTTTTCCAAAGATCGCGCGCTTCAGCTTCACTCTCTGCTGGAAAGCATCCGCGACCATCTGCAATGCACCAAAATCAGTTTGACCGTACTCTATCGTGCTTCATCCGACGAATTTTCTCTTGGATATAATAAACTCAAATCTGCCAAAATCATTCATGAGATAATCTGGGTCGAGGAAAGCAATTTCCATAATGATTGCGTCAGAATTCTTTCGTCCATACCTCCCAAAATGCCCTTAATGATGCTTGTTGATGATGACATCCTGTTTCGCAAAATTGACATGGACCCGCTACTCTCATCCTTTACCAAGCGACATCTCTTCATTAGTCTCCGTGCAGATCGTTCCTATCCCGAAGAGCGACAACCCTTGTTTAATTCCTCGAATACATACCTGAGTTGGCGCTGGAAGAGTTTAGGAAAAACAACAGTCTGGCAGTACCCATTCAGCGTGGACGGGAATGTCTTCCATGCAGAAGACATACAAAACCTGGCCAAAAAAATCCGGTTTAAGGCACCGAATACCTTCGAGGGAATGATGCATGAAAACCGGAATTCGCTGCGATTCCGGTTCCTTCGACCACTTGGACTTGCGCCATTGCAGTCGGTTCTCTTCAACAATCCTTTGAACAAAGTTCAAACTGAAGGGGAGACATGGAACAGCGGAGAAGATCCTGCCGAACTAAACCGCCATTATCTCGATGGCATGTGCATAGACAATGTGGTGATGTACAACTCCGTGCCAAACAACATGCACTATTCCGTTCCCTTGAAACTGAAGAAATCCCCGTTTGGCGAACATGCAGAGTAGATTATCTATGCCAGTTTTCGATCAGGGTATGCATGACTACGTTTAGAATCAAATTCCGATGAAACTAACCAGAAGATCTCGCTTCAACGAAGCCCTTTGCCGCTCGTCGAAAGATAATCGATCAGAAGTCTCACTCCAAAACCTACTCCGTATTTGCTGAGTTCGCCTGAAGCTTCGCCTTCATTCCACGCCATTCCAGCAATGTCAAGATGCGCCCAGGGAATATCTTCCACAAAGCATTGCAGGAATCCTGCTGCGGTCGATGAACTTGCCGCGCCTTTTTTCATTTTCGACATGTTGCGAAGATCGGCGATGTCGCTTTTCATCGACTCGACGTGTTCTTCAAACACAGGCATACGCCAGAAGCGCTCGCCGCTTCTCTCGCCACTTGCGATAATCGCATTCGCAAGTTCGTCATTGTTCGAAAAAAGCCCGCCAAGCACTGATCCAAGTGCGGTAACTATCGCACCGGTCAATGTGGCGATGTCGATTATCTCTGTCGGCCGGTATTTTTTGATGCAATAGGAAATTGCGTCTGCCAAGATCAGTCGGCCTTCGGCATCGGTATTCAGAATCTCGACCGTCTTACCCGAATAGCTTTTGTAAATGTCGCCGGGGAAATAACTGCCGCCATCAATTGCATTGTTAGCCGCTGGAATAACTCCGACCAAATTGACAGGAAGAGAAAGCTCCGAAGCAAGTTTAAGCGTTGCAAGAGTAGTCGCCGCACCAGACATATCTTCACGCATGTTCTCTATCGAACCACCGGGTTTGAGATTCTGTCCACCGGAATCGAACGTAACACCCTTTCCGACAATTGCTATTTTGCGGCTCGATTTCGGGGCACCTTTATACTCGATCACAATGAGCCGAGGCGGATAGACAGAACCCTGCCCGACAGCTTTGAGAAGTCCAAGCCCCTGCGCAGAGATTTCCTTTTCGGTAAGTACCGTAAGAGAATATCGGCTGTCGGACTTTGCAATTTTCGACGCCTCCGCGGCAAGTGCGGCGGGATGAATATCGGAAGCATTTCCATTTATAAGGTCGCGTGCGAAAAATATCGCATCTGTCAATAAAACAAGGTTCTTCGTTTCCTTCGCAGGAAAAACATCGCTGACAAATTCGATTGACGAAATGCGAAAAGGCTTTTCGGTTTTGTATCTGTCGAAAACGTAAGCTCCAAGTAACGCACCTTCAGCGACAGCACGCAAGGCAAGCGGATCTGTCTTTGCTTCGACCGGCGGAACCACCGACACGGCACTGCGCTTGAGTGATCCCGCCGTCCTGATTCCTTCTGCAGCAGCAGAGCGCATTGACCGCGTAGTCGGTTTGTCGCCACAGCCGGCAAAGATAAATGTCGTACTGCCTTCGTATCGCGTGGCAATCGTTCCCGCCTCGCCGGTGAAGTCCGGAATTTTTTCAGCTCCGATCTTGCTGACAAGTACGACCTGCGTCTGTTTCGATGGCTTTGCCGTTACCGATGCTTTCATCTCATCCCCGCTTCAAACTTTTTAATCACAAATGAATTTATAATTTACCAGACTAATACCGACAGTGACGACAGATTTCCGTTATCAGGTGTGAACAGCTCATCTCCAAAGAGATGCGAATTCCCTGCCGCCGAAAACTATCGCAGCTGAGCCGATGAATCTCTGCGCAGGCATACCTTCCGTGTATCCTGCTGCTTCAAGAAACACGCAGCAGGCAGCGCCGGCGAGCAAAAGCAGGCCGGCGGTTTTCATCACAATCGGCGAGGATCCTGCAGGATATTTCTGTGCAATAAAAACCCCGAGCCATGCGCTGACAAGCCCGAAGAAGGCGCCGAATGCAACATCGACCGGCCAATGAACTCCGACCACAACCCGTGAAATTCCAACAAGTATTGCGTATGCAAAGAAAGCTATTCGCGCATACCAGTGTGGATACGCCCAGGCCAGCAAGGCCGCAAGCGCAAATGCCGTGGCCGTGTGGCCCGATGGAAACGAGAATGAATGGAGGTGCGGGCCAATGTGACCAATGGTTCCTTCGGCATATACTGAAAGCGGGCGTGGTTCGCACACGATCGCCTTGACTGACTGAACGGCAATTCCGCCGATGGCACCGGTACAGATTGCGGCCCAGACCAATTCCGGTTTGCGACGAAGGAAAAGCATCAGAACAAGCGATGCGACAAGCGTGTCACCGAGCACTGTCACGTTCGCCCACAATTCTCCTCCTGTCAAGAAGAAGATCCTGTTGATCCTAAGAAACAACTCACGGTTCTCCGCGCAGATCAAAATGGAAAAGCCGGCCACGAGTGACAGCAGGGAAAGTATTGCGATCATCAGATCGAATCGCGAAAGTCGATTGGTGATTATCTGATCGTCTATTTGAATCGCCTCCGCAAATTTTGGCTGGTCACGAATTTCATTTTTGAAAATAACTCAAACCATCATGAGCGCTTTTATCCGAGCAGAAATTTCACGGAACAATTCAGCGTCGCGAAGTATGTCTGCGAAATGCAGATCACCTGCACCGGTCTGACGGAATCCTGCGACTTCGCCGGGGCCACGCAAAGACAGGTCAAGTTCGGCGATGGTGAAGCCATTGTTCTCCGCTGAAAATTTTCGCAATCTGTCAATAGCATCAGGCGAAGCACCGGTAGATGGCACAAGAAAGCACCACGCTTTTCTGCCGTCACGGCCAACGCGACCACGCAGTTGATGAAGCTGCGAAAGGCCGAACCATTCGGCACTCTCAATGACAATTACTGACGCCTGCGAAACATCAACACCGACTTCGATCACGGTTGTTGCGACCAGAACTTTTCTCTTCCCATCAAGGAAGGCGGCAAGGGATTCGTTTCTCTCTTCGGGTTTCTGGCGTCCGTGAAGTACCGATATTCCGCATTTGTCAAGCGGCGACTTTTCGATTGCCGAAACGACATCATCGATTCCGTCGGGGCCGTTTTCCTCGGTAGTTTCGATACGCGGTGCAACAAAGAAGGCACGGGCATCTACGGCGAGCTCCTTTGCTATGAAAGAATACATATCACCAAGTTTTTCAATCGGAACGATGCGCGTATTTACGTTGTCAACCTTGCGATGCGATTGACGGATGAGAACCGGATCAAGATCGCCGTAGATTGTCTGCGCAAGTGTCTGCGGAATCGGTGTCGCCGAAAGAAGCAGGAAGTCCGCTGCGGGATCTTTCATCTGAAGAGTCCGTCGCTGTTCGACTCCGAATTTGTGCTGTTCGTCAATCACCACCTGACCGATCGCCTTGAATCTGACTGCCGGTTGAAGCAGCGCATGTGTTCCGACAAGAAACTGAATGGAACCATCTGCAAGAGCGGCAAGAAGCTCGCGGCGCTGTGATGGTGCCGTTGATCCGGTAAGGATTCCGGCGGTGAAGCCGAGCTTCTGAGAAATTTCATTTATCTGATTGAATGATTGACGGGCGAGAATTTCTGTAGGCGCAAGCCACGCGACCTGAAGGCCCGATTCAATCGACGGAAGACATGCGAAGATTGCCGTGATCGTTTTGCCGCTTCCCACGTCACCCATGAGCAGGCGATGCATACGCTTGACAGATGCGCTATCGGCGTGAAGCACTTCAATGGCGGATTTCTGATCGACGGAAAGCCCAAATGGAAGATTTTCGATGAGTTTCCTGACAAGGTTTTGGCCCACCAGACTTCGCCCTGGCAGATCGAATTTTCTGCGGCTGAAATGCAGCGACACACACAGTCGCCACAGTTCTTCATAGGCAAGGCGATCCTTTGCGAGTTGGGGTTCGCTCATCGAAAGCGGAAAATGCAGCATCCTCACGGCCTCTTTAGGAGACACGAATGAATGTGATTTTTCAACTTCGGCGGGGAGGATCTCCGGCCAGTGTTCGCATTTGTCAACCGCCCATTTTACAGCCTTGCACAACACCGCCTGCCCCACACCGGCTTCGCGCATTTCCTCGCTCAGGCTGTATCGCGGAAGGATCGGTTCCGTTGGCGCATTCGCACCTTCTGGCATAGTTTCACTTGATGGATGAACCATCTGAAGATGAACATTGAGGCTGACCCTGCCAGTAAACAACCTTCGCGATCCGATTTGCATCGAACTCTGCATGAAGGAAACGCCGTTGAAGAACAGCACCTCGAATGTTCCGCTTTCATCGCGGATCAGAAGACGGAGACGACTCTTGCGACCACGTTCGACACGGGCGCGCTCGATAGTTCCTATCACCGAAACGATGTCGTCAATATATGAATTCAGTTCACCGATCGGAACAATTCTCGTTCTGTCAATATACCGAAGCGGCTGCATATGCAGCAGGTCGCCGATGGTTTCAATTCCCGATTGACGCAGAGCCGATAGACGTTTGTCGCCGAAGCCAGGAATTATTGACAAAGGAGAAAGAAGATCAGTGCGATGTGTTACGGGTGTTCCTGTTCGCATCAGTCAACCGGCTTCCAGCCCGACTGCTTTCTGGCTTCCCATTCAAACATGAGATCCATTGCGGAATTGTTGATCAGACGCGGCTGGTTGATGGGTTTAGGCTCGAAATAGAAGTCACCTTCCGTGAGTGTGAACATGTTTATCACAGCTTCGCCGCCGGTCTGATTGCGCCAGAAACCGTCTATCACTGCACCTTCTGCGAATACGAGATAACCTTTGCGGCGCCCGCAATAGACATGCAGCACACCTTCGCGCCGTTGTATTTCGAGGAACTGAATTGCTTCGAGCAAAGGTGTCTGGCGAAGCGTTCCGGAGAACATGAACGTAGTAAGTTTTGAATTGTCAGGTTCACTGACAACCTTGCGTTTTAAGATTCCTGTTCCACTGCGGAACACAAACGCCCCTGCGGCCATTCCGGCAAGCGCAGCAGCGGCATAGGTGACGTTTAGTATGATTCCCATTCTTCCTCGATTATAAAAGAAATTGATCGGGCTGCATGTGCCATTCGAGGCGGCCGCGTGAAGGGCCAGGCCATGAATCGAAATTGATGCAACAGATCGACGATTCCGCAAACTTCATCGACAGTGCCCGCGTCCCCACAAGAAAACTCGACGCGTAAACCGGCAGATCAGGAAGATGTCCGACGGCAAGAACAGAGTCTGATTCGCATCCGGCAAGCCAACTTGAAAATTCGTCGTTAAGGTATGTTCCTGATTCGAGAAATTCCAATTCCTCAACGCCGCGCCTCGGTTTGATTACTTCACAAATTATGTCGGCCGTCTGGCGCGCACGAAGGAAAGGGCTACTTATAATTACCTCGGGTTTCGCGCCTATTACCAGAAGTCTCAGCGAGATCTTTCGCACTTTGTCAATTCCTTCGGGTGTGAGTGTGCGGTCGAAATCGTCGATTGAACCATCTGCCCCGCGCTCATGAGCAAGGCCGTGTCGCATCATGTAAAGCAGCATTCAAACTCCGTAGCTACCATGAACAATTACCGTCTTCGCCAACGAATATCAATATAAGCAAATTCAGCCAAAAGAAAAAGGGGTATTGTATGTGCGGTGTTCACAGAAATCATTTTGGGACTGTAAAATTGGTCTTCCCAAGAATATTCATTAAGACCATCTACATATCACGAGCCAATTTTATTTTCGGCGAGTATCGACAAATTTTTCTTGGAGAAAATCATGGCTACTCTTGGTGTAAACATAGATCACGTTGCGACTGTTCGTCAGGCTCGCGGTGGACAGGATCCCGATCCGGTTGCTGCTGCAATAATTGCCGAACTTGCCGGTGCCGAAGGAATCACGGCGCATCTGCGCGAAGACCGCAGACACATGCAGGATCGCGACATCGATCTGTTGAGGCAGACGGTTCGTACGAGCTTGAATCTTGAGATGGCCGCAACCCCCGAGATGATCCGCATGGCGCTCGATGTCCAACCTGCCATGGCGACACTCGTCCCTGAGCGTCGGGAAGAACGCACCACCGAAGGCGGAATAGAAGTTCGCGGACGCGAGAAAGAACTTGCCGCATCAATAGCAAGTCTTCGCGAGCAGAATATTGCTGTCAGCTTGTTCGTCAATCCCGATATTCACGACATCCGTGCCGCAGTGAAAACAGGTGCAACGCATGTTGAACTACACACCGGATTCTATAGTAACGCAACCGGCCTTGCCCGCGATGAAGAATTCGAGCGCCTAAAAGATGCCGCTTTGGCTGCCAAAAAATTCGGGTTGATTGTCAACGCAGGCCACGGCCTTGACTACAACAACGTCTCTCCTGTGGCCGCTATCGATGGAATGGGCGAACTGAATATCGGGCACAGCATTATTTCAAGGGCCGTTCTGGTCGGTCTTGACAGGGCAGTAAGAGACATGGTGAAGCTGGTTCATCTGAAAGCCTGAAGCCTTCGGATTGTTACTTAACGACCCGAATATCGTATTTTTTGTGAGGAATGGAAATCCCCTCTCTGTCAAATGCCTCCTTCAATAGGCGGCGAAACTCTCTTGCCACATCCCACTGTCTGCCGGGGGCCATTTTTATGCGAGACTTTATTTTTACTGAACTATCATCGAAATATTCCACACCAAAGATTTCGATCTGACATAGTTTATCGTCTGACCAAAGCGGGTTTTCGCTTATCTCCTCGCTGACTTTCCGAATTGTTTCAATTACATGTCCCACACTTTCGTGAGAGTCAATGGTTGTCTCAAAAACTGCCGCTGACCAGTCTTTTGTCATATTGGCAAGTGTCTGTACCTTTCCGTTTTGAAAAACATATACAGCACCTTCGACATCGCGGATCATCACAGTACGCAAACCAAGTTGTTCGACAAATCCGCTTGTTCCGTTCACCGCCACGACATCCCCGATTCGGATGTAATCCCCAAGTAACATAAAAAAACCGGCGATGATGTCGCGAATGAGTTCCTGCGCACCAAGACCAATTGCCACACCTGCAACACCGGCGCCGGCAAGGATAGGCCCAATATCGAGGCCGATTTTTTTCAGGATAACGAGACTGAGAATGACAATGAAAACGGTTCGTGTAGCCGCTTGGGCAATTCCGAGAAGTGTATGAATGCGCTTTTCGCGTTCCGATGATTTTTCCGAGGAAACACCACTGACAAGAATTCGTTCAAGCCGACGAAAAGCACGAGCAAGTAAAATCAATGCAAGCCAACCTGCAAGGCAAAGTGCTACTACCACTGGAAATGTTACGGCAATCTGCTCAAAATAGTGCTGCATGATAATTTTCAAATGAACCATTTCACATCCTTGATAAGTTTGACAATGTGAATATATAACCAATACAATATTTTAGTGCAACAGGGAATTCGCATCGGTCAATTGGATAAAAAAATACCCGAGGTTTCCCTCGGGTATTTCCGATCGGTATATAGAACCGAATTACTTTGCGGCTGGAGCAGGAGCTGCGGCAGCTGTTGTATCAGCAGCTTTGTCAGCCTTCTTGGCCTTCTTGGCCTTCTTCTCTGTTGCAGGAGCCTTGTCAGCCTTCTTGTCTGTTGCAGGAGCGACAGTCTTTTCAGCCTTCTTCTCAGACTTCTTGGCCTTCTTCTCTGTTTTCTTGGTGGTGGCAGCAGCTGTATCACCAGTTGCCGGAGCGGCAGCAGCAGCAGCTTCAGCTGCAAGTGTAACACTGGCAGCAGTCACGAGACAGAGAACGGCGGTTGCGAGCTTGCGGATCATAGTTCCTCCATATTGGTTTTTGTTTATCGGCACATGCCGAACTTATATGTCGATAAAACGCAAGTGGCGTGCCACACTTGAAAAAATGCTCGCCCTATCTAAAAATTGGCCTTCATATTGAAATATCACTAAAATTGTCCCACAATCCGAGCCAAAAGTTTCGTCCGCAAAAAATATGGGCGGAAATCATGAAACACTGTTACACGAAAAAGTAATGCAGTGTATCTTTTCGTGTACAAAAAGGAACTCAATGGGTCGATTGAGACTTGGGAGGCTTCTTGTCAAAAAGTGAAATAGTCAGTACGGTAAGTTTACCAGAGGCTCGGCTACAATAAACTGTTGCAGTGAGTCCACTATGGATGTCGTTGATGCTTCCTTGCTTCCCATTGATTTTTATTACTGCGGTATTAGGGATCAAAACTTTGTTTTCAAGCTTTTTAGATCGAATTGTTGCCGAGCACTCAAGCAGATTGACCGATGAAAGAGTGCCCTTTATCGTAATAAATTTTGAAGTGTCAGCTTGAGATGTCGCCTTTAAGTGAGACCCATGCTTGGGTTTGTCTGCAGTGGCAAAAGAGAAGGCCACAACAACCGCCAATATAATAAAAAACTTTTCGATCATTTATCCCCCGTAGAAATACCGGACACAGCTGACAGAGTATCAAACAACGTGCCATCCGGATTTAAATACTTTGGGCTTACACTCGAAATGGTGTGACGTTTTGGTGTACCTGTGACGAACCAGCTATTTAGTCGTTGTATCTGTGTATTGAAAGCGCGTACCGACGTTGTAACCGTCTGAAGACTGGTTGCGCAATGGAGAAGTTTCCTTTAGATGATAATCCGGGTGAAATCCTGTAGAGATAAACTGAGGATCATCAACAAAATTACCATCCGGAAGGGAATAACGAATCTGCCCGTTTGAGTAGAAGTCGCAAGCAGTTATAGATATCGCCGTCTCAGTTCCGGCATCTGTACGAATTGCTGCGTCCTGATTTTTTGCGAAAATACAATTCTTTATTACAGGCGACACCTTACCGGAAAGACTGATTCCATTACCCATATTCGACGCAAATGTGACATGGTCAATAACAGGCTGAGCACCGTTAATATCAACCGCCTGCAAACCAGATGCGCCACAGGCACAAATCAGACAATCCAAAACCTCTGGGAGGCACCCTGTGGCAACAATTCCAGAGCCACGGGACTCTCTTATTATGCAGAAGTGAAGAAGATTTCCTGAG
>CAIOZP010000071.1 GCA_903862805.1 uncultured Fibrobacterota bacterium | reverse complement strand
CGACACGAGAGTTCAATGTCCACGCTTCCGACCTGATCGATGATGCGAAAAAGGTCACCAGTTATCTTCCTGCTATGCAGGCAGAATTTATCAAACACTTCCCGACAGTGTTCAGCAATGCAACCTTTGATGATCTGGCGGCGAATATCGCAAGTGCGACTTCGACACCATCTGATACAGCATTGCGCGGACATCAGGCATCGCAGACCGCTGCGGTGAATGCAATATCCGACCGATTCGGCCCGCTGTTCGACAAACTTCTTGTTTACGTCGCAATAGCTTTCCCGAACAACGCCACAGTGCAGTCAGAATTTGGAATTGGCCGCAAAAAGGAAATCAACGGGTCAACACAGTCGCTTCATCAATACATGAACGACTTTCCAAGCTTGTGGGCGAATTACGGTCAGGCACTTGTCGCAGTCGCATGTCCATCAACCATTCCGGACGAAATCGCGGCAATCGAAAAGGATCTTTCTGCAAGCCGCCTTGCGCAGAAAACGGCTATGGACAACCGGCACAATTCGAGTACCGAGCGCATCATTATCCTCAATAAAATCCATGACACACTATCGAATCTGGAAAAGTATGCCGCTGTGATTTACGGTGAAGGTTCTGCAACTGCCGCACTGTTCCACGTAAACCGTGCGCAGAAAGCAAAACCAGCGACACCCCCAAAGAAAACACCTCCACCAGATAATCCTGGTACTGCGAAAGCATAATTTCGTAAGATAAAACCGGAATCCTGAACGCCTGAATCTTTGTGGAAGATGGGTGGGTCGGGGTTCCGGTTTTTTTTGTTGGGTGAGAGATGGATGATTGACGCTACTCTTTCATGCGAAAGTATCAGAGCACCTTTGCGGACGAATCCATACTGTTGATCATGTGGCAGGTAAGTAATTCAATCAATAATGGATAATTCTGGAAAAGAAATGAGTAGTGGCAGAAGTATCGGTCTTTTTTTATATTGCAAAAGTGTCGCAATGTCTGTATAAATCAGTTATTGATTGATCGCGAAGGAATATGATGAGCGTTTCTCCTGTAACTGTGATAGAGCCGAAATCTGAGTGGAATATTTTCAACTTCGGCGAAGTCTTCCGTTACCGCGATCTTTTATTCCTGCTTGCAAAACGTGACATTTCTCTTCGCTACAAGCAATCTGCGATTGGTGTGCTTTGGGCGGTACTTCAGCCGCTTCTTCCGGCCCTGATGTTTACGATAATCTTCGGCATGTTTGCCAAACTCCCGTCAGATGGGACGTCATACCTTCTATTCGTATTCTGCGGCACGACAATTTGGAGCCTTTTTTCTCAATCTCTTACAAGAGCCGGAAACAGTCTTGTTGGAAACGCTAACCTTGTTACTAAAATTTATTTTCCACGAATCATTATTCCATTATCAAGTGTGGGTTCGGTTATATTCGACTTCCTTATTTCTTGTGTGGTTTTAGCTATTCTTATGGCAATCCATAATGTTGTCCCAACAGTCAGAATGTTTCTCTTTCCGATCTTTGTTTTACAAACATTTGTGACAGCATTCGGAATAAGTCTGTGGCTCTCGGCTCTAAATGTAAAGTACCGTGACTTTACTTACGCACTACCATTCGTGATTCAAGTTTGGATGTATGTAACACCTGTTGTATATGCGTCAAGCATTGTTCCGGATAAATATCGTTTACTGTTTTCAATAAATCCGGCAGTCGGCTTCATAGAAGGTGCAAGATGGAGCCTTATTTCATCTTCATCCTTTAATCTTCCAATGGAGTTGGTTTCAGCCGGAATCGGCATTATCCTGTTTATAAGTGGCTTGTGGTATTTCCGACGCATGGAAAATCAATTCGCTGACGTTATTTAGAGAGGAACCATGTCAATAATAACAGTCGAATCACTCTCGAAATCATATCGGATATCTCATTCCAGAGCTTCAAGGAGCTATAAAACGTTTCGCGAAGCGATGGTATCTTTACCTCGCCGCCTCTTCTCTTCAACAACAGAAACAATCGAAGATTTTTGGGCTATTGACGATGTTTCATTCGAGGTTGAAGCCGGGGAGCGTGTTGGAATTATAGGTCGTAACGGTGCTGGGAAGAGTACATTACTTAAAATTCTATCAAAAATCACACGTCCAACTCGCGGACGTGCAGTGATTCACGGACGTGTTGCAAGCTTGCTTGAAGTTGGAACGGGATTTCACCCTGAGTTGACCGGTCGAGAAAATATTTTTATGAACGGTGCACTTCTTGGCATGACCCGTCGCGAAATTCTTAGAAAATTTGATGAAATAATTGCTTTTGCAGAAGTGGAAAAATTCCTCGACACTCCAGTAAAAAGATATTCCAGCGGGATGTATGTCAGATTAGCCTTTGCGGTTGCAGCTCATCTTGAACCGGAAATACTGATAATTGACGAAGTATTAGCAGTGGGTGACGCCCAGTTCCAGAAGAAGTGTCTTGGGAAGATGGAAGATGTCAGTCGAAGTGATGGGCGGACGGTATTGTTTGTAAGCCACAATATGGCGGCAGTTGAAAACCTATGCAGCCGTGGGATAATTCTTTCATCAGGAGAAAAAACATTTGACGGCTCTTCTGTCGGGGCGATTCAGGAAT
>CAIOZP010000070.1 GCA_903862805.1 uncultured Fibrobacterota bacterium | reverse complement strand
TCATCAATCGGACATCCGACATTTCAATGTCGGCAATTCTCCGACTTACTACCACGTTTTGTGCTGCCATTTGAAATTCTCCTTTTAAAATTATGAAGCGGGGTATTTTTCAACCCCGCATATTTAACTTAACAATTAAGCACCGGCATTCTTTCCGATACCGCGCCAATCGGAAGCTCCCACAGCAAATATTGACATAAGATCCCAGACGATTCCGCGAGCCTGTCCGATTTCGGATGGTGCCGAACGAATCTGAGGGGCTTCTTCACCTGCGAGAGTCGCAAGTACAAGATGCTGCGCAACATTCGAATCCGCTGCGAAATACCATGCAGTTGTTGACACTTCGTCAATGTACGGCGTGGTAATAAGCTCGATACCCATAGATGCGAACGGATTGACAATTGCAGGGTTTGTCTGGCTGTTGCTCCCGGTAGAGTTTGTATATGCTGCGGGTGAACCGAGAACCTGCTGCCACTGCGACCACTGGGTTTCACCGGTGATGATATACTTGATAGGAGCTTGCGTATACTGTGCCTTGCTCACGCCATCTGGTGCAGGCAGTTTGATCGAGCGCAACAGTTTTCGGGCTTCGGCAAGCGACGGCGTAGAAGGTGCCGCACTTGATCCGATGTTCGCATGTGTCGAATGAAACATTGGCTGTGAATCTTCGTTCATTGTCGGGCCAACAACTCCGGAGCCTGTTCCTTCGGAATTTCCGCGAATGAGGAAGTTATACGTTGCGCGATCTTTCTTGCGTGCAACCGCTCCACCCATGGCGGAAGGGATGCGAGAGAATGCCGATTTGTCGTCGTTGACAATCGCCTCAAATGAAATCGAAAATGCTTTCATGTATTTGTAAAGCGTGATCAGTTCGCCCTTATCGGCGAACCGGCCCCATTCAGGATTTTTGCCTTCAGGAACCCAGTCGATATCCGAGAAATTGGACATGTTGACAAGTTTATTCTGTTTGAAATCGTTGAGAGATTGACGACCGATCCAACGATCATACGTTGTCTGAATCTCGTCGTAACCCTTCATCAAAAACTTGTTTGCAGCAGCGGCAAGAATATACGCAAAGTCGCCGGAAGCCTGAGCAATCGCGCCGCGTGAACCAAAATTGCCTCCCATTATTTCGCGCGCAATTTCGTTTGCGGACATTGTGAGAACGCCCTTTGCGCCGGAACGCTCGAGACAAACTTTTGCAAGTGCCTGGAGCCCGTCAACGCCGCGAATCTCTGAGCCTTCAACCTTTTTTGCGCTTTCGGAATCGATGCGGCTTGCTCCGATTGCGTTCCGAATACATATCGCAGTTGTCGCAACTTCACGGAATTTATCGGCTTCATCTGCTGTGATTGCAATGTTGCCGCCCTGTTCCCCGGGGTTCTTTGCAGCGACCATACGTTTCTGCGCTTCGACGATAAGTTTGCGCTGTACGTCAAGAGCGGGTGTCAATTTCGAGAGATCTTCTCTCACGAAATCAATTTCGATTCCAAGCTCACGGCAAGAATCTTCGATCTGATTTCTGCGCGAACCTTCAGCCTCAAGAGCTTCCTTGACTGCTGCTTTCCGAATGTTGTCCACGTCAACTGTATTTGCAGTGGGCGCGGGTGTCTGACCTTCTACGTTGTCGGCCATGAGAGCCTCTCTTTCTTTGATGTTAGAGTTACGGTCACGGAACTTGCTTCTCGCATCCGCGCCAATTGGAGTCGTAGATATTTCAAAAGGTTTCCAAATTGTTCGAACAGCCATTCTCATTTTGCTGTTTGTGTTATCGTACTCTTTTCCGTTCACTGTTCCACGCTGTCCCGGCTCAATCCATGATGTTGCATCCGAGAATGTCTGATACCCGACTGATAAATCAGTCAAGTGGCCCTCACGCGCAAGTGTCGCAATATCATCGGCAAGCGAAGAGAAATAAACGTCTGTCTCACTTGTCCCATTGTTCATGTTTTCCATATTGCGGCATGAACCGCGAACAGAGCAAGACCCTTCGCCGCGACTATGATTGTCAAGTAATGGCACTTGTCTATTTTCTGGCAACTGCATACCATCCATACAAAGAACTTCACGTATGAGATCGTCTTGGCTCCAATCGTATACAGTTACAGGCTCTTCACTTGAGAAAATAGCGCGGCATTTGCGTTGCGTAACGCTTCCCTTCTCGTCTTTCTCTTCCACATAAGAACCTGGAGCAAAAGAACGATATAAACCGCCATCAATTAAATTTTCCTGCTTGTTTTCATTATTGTTCTTCGGCATTTACTTCTTCCTTCGGTGAAAAGTTATTTTCCTTTGCCGCAATCTGGGGAATCACTGCGATTCCCATTTCTTCACGCATTTTCTTTTCTTCTGATAATTCAGCGTACAGTACATCGCGATTTTT
>CAIOZP010000069.1 GCA_903862805.1 uncultured Fibrobacterota bacterium | reverse complement strand
TCACCGGTGTGAACAAAGGCGGATTCAATGTGGCGATTCAGGGCGGGCATCGTGCGTTCTGTCCGTTCTCACAAATCGAATTACACTACGCAGGTGAGCCTGCGAGCTACCTCAACAAGACATATCAGTTTGTGGTGACGCGTATCGAAGAAGGCGGCCGCAATATTGTTCTGTCGCGCATACCGCTCCTTGAAAAAGATATGACCGTGAAATTCGAAGAAATCGTGGCACTTTCAGGAACCGGCAAAACCATTCATGGTAAAGTTACCCGCCCTCAGAAATTCGGAATCTTTGTCGAGCTTGCGTCCGGCATCGAAGGACTCGTTCACGTTTCCGAACTTGCGTGGGATCGCGTTGAGAATCCGGAAGTCGAGTACAGCGCAGGTCAGGAAGTCGATGTGGTCGTGCTCAAGATCGAGCGCAAGGAACCGCTCCGCGATTCGCGCATAAGCCTTTCGATCAAGCAGGCTGGAACAGATCCTTGGAGCACCGTATCAAGCAAGTTGTCGGTCGGTATGTCGGTCTCCGGAACGATCACGCGGTTACAGAAATTTGGGGCGTTTATCCAGCTGATCTCCGGCGTCGAAGGACTCATTCCAATTTCCGAGATGTCGTGGGGACGTCGTGTTAACCATCCTTCTGATGTTGTCAAGGCGGGTCAGGACGTGACCGTCACGATTTTATCCGTCGATGAAATCGGCCGTCGCATTTCGTGCTCTCTCAAAGATACTGCCGGTGATCCTTGGGCGAATGTCGAAGAGAAATATCCTGTTGGAAATCTTGTGAAGGGCAAAGTCGCAAGTGAGCAGAACTACGGTTTCTTCATTGACCTTGATGAAACGATCACTGGTCTTCTCGCACATGCACGTGTTGCGAAAGACAAGAAGGGCCAGATAAAGAAAGGCGAGGAGATCGAGGTGCGTATCGACGCCATCGACAAATCGGCGCACCGAATTTCCCTCTCCTTCGGTGAAGTCGCTGCTGCAGAAGCCGACGACAAAACCACGAAGGAAATCCTTGCGAAGTTCAAGGCACCGGTGAAAGAAGTCGCGGGTAACAGCGAGTTCGCCGAGATGCTGAAGTCGGCACTAAACAAGAAATAAATTGTCATTCGTAGAGGCGCACAGCTGTGCGTCTCTACATTGACAGATGCAACTTGCGGCTAATTCCTCTCACTGCGCGGGAGTACTTATCTTCATCAGATTTTCCCGGCACTCCTGATCGTCGCAATTGTCAACGCATTCCTGGAGTAATTCTATAGCTGAGGGGCGATCGTTATCCTTCAGCGCCTGCGACGCCTGATTTTCATAGCTGATGGCAATGTTATGGTTTATCTGTTTTTGCATTTCACCGGTTGATAGACTTTTTGCTTTCAAGTACAGGTGCCTTGCCCCGGCCCAGTCAGATGCCATTGCATGTTCCACACCTTCATTACCGTACAGCCCTGCGCAGGCGTCGTTGCAATCCGATTTCATCCGTGGTGATTTGGCGTAGATGATTGCACTGTCGGCAAGGGCCTCGGCTTCTGGCCATTTGTGCTCGCGTCCCATCGACGATGACCAGTTGAGATAGCCGCCGGCAATGTTGTCTTTGACATTTTTGATTGTAGAACTGTCACGCAGATACACCAGTGCCTTGAGCGAGTAATCAATTGCCACAGACCATTTGCCGGAATTGAAGGCCGCCGCCGCCGATGAGGAATACTGCGAGGCCATGTTGCGCAGTATCGTGGCGGAATCTTTCGGCCCAGCAAGAGCGAGCGCAGCAAGATGTTTTTTGATGACAGCCGAATCCGGTTCCTTCCCCGATTTGTATATGGCCCACTGCTCGTACACCTGCTTCTTCGTGGTTTTCGTTGCTTCGGCATTTGCTGGTGTCTGGTACTTGTCGAGAAAGGCAATCGCATCTTCGTAACGGTGCTGCGATGTAAGCGTGTTGACCATATTGTTCGTGACCGCCGACATATTCTTGCACATGGTTGCCATCGAGGCATCGTTCGATGGAATTCCCTCTAAAAATTTTGCGAGTTCGATAGCATCGTCGAAGAGTGCGTTGCGCAGAAGCGTCGCATAGTATTCAAAAGACACGGTCGCCACCACGCCGGAAAGAGAACTGCTCTTCAGGAGTCTGCTGTCTGATGCAACTGCACGGTAGAAAGAATCTGTCTTGCGGAACATCCGGAGCGGAAGTGACGAATCGGCAATACTGTCGGCTGTCGCAAATTCTCCGGTGTAGAATGCCAATCGGTTGTAATCGGCGGCAGTATCCTGCGGGCAGACATAAGACCTCGCTTCCGCGAGTCGCATTCTGTCAATGTACGACATCCGGTCGGAAGAAGTGTGCTGGTTCGCAAAATTCAATCCGACAAATTCAAGCGGGCTGAGGATTGATCTTGCGAGATAGTCTTTGTAGGTGATGGACGTGATGCCGCGCATCTTGCTCCACTCTTCGTTTTCCTTTGCGAAGAAAGCAGCGTCGTGGATGATTCCGAATCCGAGGCTATTTGTGGTTTCTATATCGACAGTTTTTCCATTGCCGCAGTTGAGCTGCACAAAGGCATGACCAGGAACCGACACACCGCTGACATCGAGTCCGAATTCGCGGGCGCATACAACATAGAGAAGAGCCGAGCTCACACAGTTGAATGACCCATCCCTCATCAGTTGCGAGAGTCGGCTTTGACCAAGCTCGTATCCGCGCAGTTCGCCATCGTGCCATGAGCGCAGGAATTTTCCGCACATTTCGTTGAAGACGAAGCGGCCTTTTGCTTCGGCATCAGGAATTGAATCGACTATCGGGCGGATCTTTGCGGTGAATGACTTGACAGATGCGAGCCAACCCTCTGCCGTTGCCGAATCGCGTACGTCTCCGGATGCCATGATTGCAAGGCGGAACAGTGCATCGGCATTTCCTTTGACGGCGGCATCGCGGCCCTTGAGTGTAGTAACTTCCCATGGCGTTAGATTGCTCCATAT
>CAIOZP010000068.1 GCA_903862805.1 uncultured Fibrobacterota bacterium | reverse complement strand
GATCACATGAGCGAAGCTGAACTGATTTTCACCGCGCTTGCCGAATTATCCACCCGCCAGATTGCCGAAAGTGTTGATGCAACCGGTTTGAAAGAGAATACCGAAGCTGGTAAAAAAGGTGGGACAATAGCAAAGCGCGCCCGTTTGGAACTTGAAAAGAAAACTGGAAAGAGCGTGGTGACAAACGAGAATTTTCTTCCTGCGGGGAAGGTTACGAAGCGGATCAAGAATGTCTGAACCATGATTAATAGAAGATTACAGGATTATCATGATTAAGAAATCCTTCTTAAAATCAAGGTAATCAAGCAAATCAGGCGAATCAAGGTTCAGACAAAAAAGACAATTTCTTCCAATAATCCCCCCCAAATTCCCCCGGTCATTTGGAATCCTCAGTTACCGGAAAAACATTCAGCAAGCTGATATCGCAAGCATTCTGATCTCTTGTCACTTACATTTACCCATGACAACAATCCACAACGGAGGACAAGATGATCTGGAAAACACTGGCCGCGATCGTGGCAGGTGCAGCAGCGGCATCGGCAACACTGCCGACAATCGGCACCATCGCAGATACCAAAAGCGGTATCAGTTACAACATTGACTCGCTATTGAGCAATGGGAACATTCTGGCAGTCAGTACCGTTGAAGGGTATTGAGGCATTTGCACCGGCGGGCTGAGTTCAGCCTGGATGCCTTGGTACTCTGGATACGCACAGTCAAACACCGGCAAGGTCAAGGTGATGATTGTGGGCGGATCGCTAAATAATAGCTCCGATCTTAATTGGCAAACAACGGCAAATATGTGGTGTTTCCTTGGTAATTCAAACCAGGGATCTCCGTGTTCCGGCAAGGGAACAGCACCTGCCGATGTCTTCTACAATGCGATGAACAATAATCAGGATGACGAGACAAATCCTGGCGACGCATACGGAAGCTATTGGGGATACCTCGTATTCCCTGATCGGCATGTTCGCGGCATAAGCTGGGCCGACCATGACAATACCGCCAAACTTCAGGCTATGTGCGACTCGGTTTTGGCGGCCTATACTCAAAAAACGAAATTCGCATTGACCGTGAGCGCAACAAACGGAACCGTGACGAAGTCTCCCGATGCTGCGACCTACGATTCGGCAACGGTTGTAAAGCTTACCGCAGTTCCGGCCGCAGGCTATGTTTTCGACAGTTGGACCGGTGCCACCGGAACCGCCGATACAACATCCGTAAAGATGACGTCGGCTAAAACGGTTACCGCCAATTTCAAACTCGCCAATGGAATATTGATGCCATCTGGAACGGGAAATACCGTGACGGTAAACGGCGACACGGTGTTCTATGATGACGGTGGTCCGGGCGCCAACTATTCGGAATTGTTCAACGGTGTGCTCACGATGATCGCGGCAGATCCTGCCAACGGGATAACTGTCACCTTCGATTCCCTGAACACGGAACAGGGTTACGATACGCTACAGATTTTCGACGGAGCAACAACATCGGCTCCGCTGATTGGAACATGGAGCGGAACGGTTAAGCCTCCCAAAATCGTCTCGACATCGGGCAGCCTGACCTTCCATTTCGCCTCGGATCAGGGTGGCGAGTTTTACGGCTGGAGTGCGCAGGTGCAAAGTTCTCCGCTGGTTGCAATAGCTAAAACGCTTGCGACACGAACGAGCGAGCGAATGTCTGTTTGCGGATCTCAGCTCAATCTGGATGGCGCAAGCGTTTCGGGTCTGAGATTCTATTCGCTCGACGGCGGGCTGGTAAAATCTGTCACCGGTCTGGGAAGAACAAGTGTCAACCTCGAAAAGCTGGGGCTTCCTGCGGGACTCTATATCGCAAGAGCAATCAAAAACGGAAGTGTATGTGGATCAATCCGATGCATTCTGAAATAATCTCCCTTCTGTTGGTTTGAAGAACGGAGTGTCGGGCAATCGGCACTCCGTTCTTTTTGCTTGTCAGTGGCTCGCCTTGCTGGGAATCCATTTCCGCAGATAATATCTTTCCAGAATATGACAGATAAATCGCACAAGGAAAATCGTCCCAACGGAAACTTCACGAGGTTTCGCTCGCTTCGTCCCGAAATGATATTGGCAATAATCACATTCATTTTGTATCTGCCTGCAATTTTGGGCTGGTATAGCCAGGATGATTTCTGGCATTTGCAATCGTTTTCGGTTTCTTTTC
>CAIOZP010000067.1 GCA_903862805.1 uncultured Fibrobacterota bacterium | reverse complement strand
GTAACGGCAACATTTACGGTTGTTCCGATCGACTCGTCATGTCTTGTGATTCCACATCACGAAATTGCAATTGACACGGTGAGCGATCAGGAAACCTCTGGCGAAAATGGTGCGGCTACCAACGTCCTCGACAGCAATACCGCAACGATCTGGCATACAGTTTACACGCCTTCCGATGTTGCGTATCCGCACTTCATAGTATTCAGGTTAAGCACGCCATATCAGGTGACGGCCTTCGAATACACACCGCGTCAGGACGGCAGCACACATGGAATGGTCAAGGACTATGAGATTTATCTCAGCTCCGACGGACTCAGTTGGGGATCGACACCGGTTGCCGACGGAAGTTCTGACGGTACATGGGACTCGACATCGACAGCAAAGAAAGTGAGCTTCTCGCCTTCTGCTGTGCAATATGTCAAGTTTGTAGCGCTTTCGGAGGTGAACGGAAATGCCTGGGCGTCGGCGGCCGAGATCAATCTGTTCTATAACGCCAAGGTTGTTCCAGTAAGAGAAAATCGAACGTCACTTATCGGCACTGCTTCGGTTCTTCATCAGAGCGGTGGCACGCTATTGATAACATCGCCAGTGAGTGCATCGGTATTGATCTATTCATTGTCAGGAAAGGAAATGAGCAGGATTCCTGTTGGGTCAGGTGTTTCGCGTATTAATATGAAGGTCCAGAATCTTTCCTGCGGTGCGTATATCGTTAAGCTGAACGGCTCTGCGAATATTTCGACAAGAATCACAATCACCGGAAAATAGTCCGGAAGAAATATTTCGTACAGAAAAGGGCCGTCTCAAACCGAGGCGGCCCTTTCCCTTAACCGTGCAGCGCTTTTTACACAATGCCATTGACTTTTTGCATGTACTACTAACATTCCAGATCATGCTAAACACGAACAGATAATCTGGGATTATCACAAAAAACATGCCGCCACAATATCTGTGACGGCATGTTTTGTAGATCAATCTTTTCGGTCAGTTCGTGATAGTTTCGGTTCCGGTGGTCAGATCGATTGTGAAGTTCTTTGTAACACCACTGTTCTTGTCGGTATATGTTCCGCTGACAACATTGGTGTCGGTATAAGTCGCGTTGATCGTTCGCTTGACGTTATCGAGATAAAGCGACCCGGAGTAAGGCTTGGTAAGGAATGTCGGAGTACGCTGAAGGTTGCGCAAGACATCTGTAAAGGTCGCGCTTCGATCGGATGTCCCATCAAAGGTTCCGGCCGACGTTCCGTTGAACGTGAAGACCGTGTCGGCGGCGTTCTTTGCGATGGTCACGTTCATTGTATAGCTTCCAACGTAGGTATGACCGTGAATTCCTGTTACGTCAAGATAGCGTTTGTGGGTGTAGTGGGTAACTGTCAGGATTGACGGCTTCTTCACCGATCCATTTGAACTGTCATAGAGCCAGACCGTGTCGATTCGGCTTCCGGTATAGCCGTTTGAATTGGTACCGGTCGCTGATCTTGTCCAGCAGCCATCAGTTGAGTCCCACGCCCAGACGATAGTCAAGATGTCTGTGGCACTTGTTTTTTGGAGCGATGAATTTCCAAACAGACCATCGCCAACAGTTGTCCCCATGTCGGAGGCTTCTGTGGTGGCGAGTCCACCTGATCCGTCAAGCGAAGTAGTCTTCTGCTTCGGGCTAAGGAAACAACCCGCGACACTTAGTGCAAGAAGTGCGGTGATGATCAGGGCTGAAGATGCTTTTCTCATTTTGTCAATTCCTTTCTTTTAAAATGACTGTCACTGGATGGTGGCGGCCATCGGATCACTGTCTGAAAGTTTCAATCATCAATATGCAAGGAGTGAAGGCATTGACGAAGGATTGATTGGATCAATACTGAATGGCTCGGCAATTGTGTTATCAAATCCACTCGGCAGAGAATTCGCGTTTCCGGCGTAGAACGGGTGACCGGTTCCGGCTTCGCAGAAATAGACCGGCTGGGCAAGCTTGAGAATCCAGATGATCGAGTTGAGATTCCTCGCAGTTTCAGGATTGGTCGAATTCTTGTTGAGCTGGCAGAATGTGTTGAGATCGGGAATCGTCATATTTGAAATGCCCGATGAACTTGCAAGGATACTCGGAACAACAGTAGTATCTCCTGCGATTGCTCTGGCGAAGAGGCTGTCAACGCTGATTTTGTTTGTGTAAGATTTAACGATAAGACCTTTGAGAGTATCGTTCGGATTCACCTTGATGGCTGCAAT
>CAIOZP010000066.1 GCA_903862805.1 uncultured Fibrobacterota bacterium | reverse complement strand
TTCCGGATTCAAATTGTCCTCATGGTGTAGTGTGCAGATGTTAATTCAGTTGGCCGTATATGAACCGATAACCTGAAAAACGGTATTTCCAGAATAGTCGGCAAAATCGACCACGAGCCATGTTGGCGATCTTGAAACGGCCAGCATTTGGGTGAATAGAATGCTTCCACCTTCGACCGGTTGATCAACAGTCCACTGCGCTATTATGTGCTCAGGATAATAAACGCTGTCGGCGGGACCATCGCAGAGATAGACATTTACCGGCAAATGCGCCCAGACAGTGTTGGCGTTTATCGTCAGCTTGGCGTATGGCCGATCAAATGAAAGTCCGTCTGCGGCACCGAAAATGAAATGAGTCTGAGGAGCAACATGCCCGCTGAAGCTGGTCGAAATATCGTTTTGCTGTAGGGTAAAAATAGGAACAAGGCTTGAACTGCTCCAATACGGGCCGTACGGCTGCGGCGCGGTTGGTTTGCTGCATGAGTTCAATGTCAGTATTACAGACAGGGCAAAAATAATCTGGAAGATTTTCTTGATATAGATCTTCATTCAGATAACCCGATTCATACTTCCGCTTTTGAAACCCTCAATGTCTATAGAAACCCATGAATAGCCTATTTCGCGCAGGCGATTCGCAACGGTTTCTCTTACTTCGTCGGAGCAGAGTTTTGCGATTTGATCTGCCGGAACTTCGATTCTTGCAAGGTTGCCGTGATGCCGTACCCGCACCGTCGGGAAACCGTGGGCACGGAGGAAGCGTTCGGCGGCCGCAATTTTCAGCAGATCCTGTGCAGTGATATGCGTACCATAAGGAATGCGGCTTGCGAGGCACGGCGATGCCGGTTTGTCGGCAATATGCGGCAGAGTTTTCGCGGCCATCTCGCGGATGTCGGCTTTGGTAATTCCGCTATCTGCAAGTGGGCTTTTAACACCGGCTTCTCGCGCAGCTTTGAGCCCTGGACGATAATCAGAAAGATCGTCGGCATTGGTCGCATCGAAAATGACATTGCAGGAATTGTCGGTGGCGGCTTTAATGATCTTCGCGTAGAGTTCGGTTTTGCAATGAAAACAACGATCCTTCGGATTTGATGCAAAGCAAGGATCGGCGAGCTCGTCGGTTTCTATCACAACATGCGTCACTCCAAGACGTGCAACGAGGTCTTCGGCATCGGCGCGCTCTTCCGGTGTGTAGGTTTGCGAAACGCCAGTTGCCGCAATGACATTTTCCACTCCGAGAACTGATACGCATCTGTCAAGCAGCACCGAAGAATCAACTCCGCCGGAAAAGGCGATCATTATCCTTCGGTATGATCTGATTACTTCATCAAGTGCTGCGAGCCTGCTTTCATATTCGCTCATCTTCATTTCAGTCTTCACTCTCTTCTCGATCCGTTTTTCGCGCCGTCATCAACCGGTGATGCGGTGAGTGCAGCGGGCCAGTCCTGTTTTGCAAGATGACTTTCGCTCGCACCTGTTTTTACAACAAGATAAGCGTCGTCGAGCGTTTCCTTTTTGATGTATGACAGAAGAATCGACATTCCATCGGTTATTGCCGAACCTTGAACAATCGCTGACGGTCCGTTGAAATTGCCGGGGCGGATCAAGGTGTCGCATTCGCGAAGAAGGCGAGCAAACGAATTGCATTCTTCGGCATCGCGTGCTATTACCACTTTGGTTCCATCGGTCAGACGGAAATGCCGACCAACGCGCAGAAGCGGCATATCACTTGAAGACGGCACCGGATTATGATCGAAATAATCCTTAAGCTTCATAGAGAAACTTGAGTCGGTGAGAAGGCAGCCGCCACCGGCACAGTGGTAATCTTTTATCTCGTAATCTTCGGCCATCTCGATCTGTTTCGAGCGACCGCGGCCGTTGATCGCAAGCAACTTTTCTCTGTCAACCAGACCTTCTTTTTCGGGGATGGTCGGCTCAAGCAGACCGGCAGAAAGCGGTCGCAGAATGTATCCGGCCAGACCAGAATCTTTCTCGATTTCTTCAAGTGCACGCCGATGCTGGCTCATTGGACGCTGACCGAGAACCTCACCGGTGAAAAGAAATGCCGCACCGATCTCTTTCATGTATTCGCCGGCTTTGCGCAGCTTGGCAATGCGGCAATCTATGCACGGATTAAGGTTCCGACCGTGGCCATGTTTGGGATTTTTCACGATTTCAAGAAATTCGTCGCCAAGAGACATGCGCTTGAGCGGAATATCGCCGAGCTGTTTCACCGCTGTGATTACAGCGCTGCATCCGGCGCTTTTGGGCGTGCAAGTGCAGAACGGCGAAACGAAATTGACCGCATGAACCTCGATGCCCTGATCCAAGATCATTTTGGCGGCAAGTGTGCTGTCGAGTCCACCTGATAAAAGTCCTACAGCGATCAAACTTGTTTCCTTTGTTATGTTTACCCGTTGAAAATATATCGAAGTGTCTGATTGGAAGTTATGACGTGTCGCCTATTCTCAATCCCCATGTTTTATTTTCATTTCATTGTAGAACAGAATGAAGGATCGAATCATGTCAATCAAGCCGCTGCCGTTCACCGCAGAACAGATCACGTCGATAGCCGCCAAGTATCCGACGCCTTTCCACATTTACGACGAGAAGGGAATCCGTGAAAATGCTCAACGACTACGCAAGGCATTTGCATGGAACGAAGGCTTCCGCGAATACTTTGCGGTGAAGGCTGCGCCGAATCCGTTTTTATTGAAGATCCTCAAAGGCGAAGCCGATTTCGGAGCAGACTGTTCTTCCGGACCGGAGCTGATGCTTGCCGAATATTGCGGAATCAATGGCGAAGGAATCATGTTCACTTCCAACGATACACCAGCGAGTGAATTTGTATATGCGAAGAAACTTGGCGCGATCATCAACCTCGATGATCTTTCGCATCTGTCGTTTCTTGAGAATTGCGCCGGACTTCCCGATCTGCTTTGTTTCCGGTACAATCCCGGGCCGCTCAAAGAAGGAAATGCAATCATCGGCCATCCCGAAGACGCAAAATACGGACTCACCCGCGAGCAGCTTTTTGAAGGTTACCGAATTGCACGTGATAAAGGTGTCAGCCGATTCGGTCTCCATGCGATGGTTGCATCAAACGAACTTGATCCCGACTACATCATCGAAACCGCCGAACTGCTATTCAATCTTGCGGTCGAGATCTCGAAGGAGCTTGGCATACGCTTCGAGTTTGTGAATATCGGCGGTGGTATCGGGATTCCCTACAAGCCCGAACAGAAAGCGATGGACATCGAATATGTCAGCGAAGGAATAAAGAGAAAGTACGATCAGATAATTGCGGTCTCCGGTCTGGCGCCGGTAAAGCTTTTTATGGAAGCCGGTCGGATGATAACCGGGCCTTATGGTTATCTTGTTGCGCAGGTACAGCACATCAAGAAGACCTACAAGACCTTTGTCGGACTCAATGCCTGCATGGCAAATCTTATGCGCCCGGCGCTTTACGGTGCTTATCATCACATAACCGCTGTCGGTAAAGAGGATTCACCGGCCGACATGAAATGCGATGTTACCGGATCACTTTGCGAAAACAACGACAAATTCGCCATAGATCGCCAGCTGCCGATGGTCAGTTCTGGCGATCTCCTTGTGATTCACGATGCGGGTGCGCATGGCCACGCGATGGGCTTCAACTACAACGGCAAACTGCGGTCAGCGGAACTTCTGTTACGCTCCGATGGAAGCGTACTTCAAATCCGCCGCGCCGAAACGGTTGCCGATTATTTCTCGACGATAGATTTTTCGGCTATGGAATGGTTCGAATAATCGTACTTTTTCTGTGACAGAAATTTCCATCCGGCCCGAACTTCGGATCGGCACTACAGGAACGTAAGGATTTTTGGATGCCGGTCAGATACAATATCGATCAGATAACCGACGACATGGTTCTCGGCGAAGCGGTAGTTCAGCCGACTGGAAACATGCTTCTCAATGCCGGTTATGGTATTACTGAAAGATACCGCCAGCGTTTAAAAGAGCTTGGCTATAGAACACTTCTGGTTCATGAACCCGGCACAGAAAATGTCTTACCGCAGGATCTGGTTTCCAGCCATCTTACTGCCGAACTGACGACTTCGCTTGAATATACGCAGAATGGAATATCGGCCATAGCCGCCCGATTTCGCGAAGAATCGTTGAAGGATATGCATCGGCTTATTTTCGAGCATCGCAATGATCTCAACCAGTTCATTATGAATGCGAGCATGCTTCGTGCGGCGGAAAATATTCTGAACGCACTGATGGAAGAACCCGATGTCGTCCTTAATCTGGCGGCGCTGAAAAATTCGGCCAATGCGTTTTTCCTCGATTCAGTAAACGTTGCGATAACCGCAATATGCCTGGCAAAAAAATTCAACCTTCCACCTGAAGATATTAGAAATCTCGGCATTGGCGCGTTAAATTATCACCTTGGAATGCTTGTCCTGCCGCCTGAAATTCTTTCTGCCGAAACTCTGACCGACGAGGAAAGAAAACTTTACCACAATCATACTCTTTTCGGATACCTTATGCTTTCGCAGAACAGAGGAATCGCCACGACAAGTGCAGTATGCGCTCTTCAACATCACGAATATCAGAATGGAAGCGGTTATCCGGGCAAACTCAAAGGCGGAAACCGTCCTCCGCTTCGGGATATTTCGCAAATGCACACGATACACCGCTTCGCAGAAATTGTCACCGTCGCCGATACCTACAACACACTTACAAGAGGTCTTGATAGGGGCGATATTCATGGCATACAGTCGGCTATGGAAAAGATGATCAAACTCTCCGGCGAAATACTCAACCGCGAGATCGTAAAGACGCTCGTGAATATCATTCCGATTTATCCGGTTGGAACAAGAGTCAGGGTTATAAAAGCCCGCGACCCTGAAATTCTGCGGTACGCCGGAGTGGTTACGAAAGATAATCCTAAAGCCATATCCCGTCCTGAAATTCTTCTTTATCAAACTTTGGGTAAACAGAAACTTGATAGACCTATCAGCATTGATCTCATTAAATATCAACACATTGAGATAGAGCCGATTCTTTAAATACTCTCCTCAATAACAAGATTTTCATTTTTTTAATACACAAACAGATTTTTTTGTAAATAATACCGATGTAAATTGACGATGCGAGTCATTGGTCTCAATATTGAATTTTCAATCCTCAAGGAGATAAATATGAAAAAGGTACTAAAGACTGCGGTAGCGTGCCTTGCGTTTGTAGCGGTACAGTCCATGGCGACGGATTACATGTTCCCGTCGCATAATCCACCGGCAAATCTCAATCCGGCGAATGTGAACCAGTATGTCACGTTCATTTTCGACGATAACAGCTATTCCGGTAAAAAGGCAACGCAGTATGAGGATTCGACAGGTGAAATTTATGGAACAAGCAGTTTCGTCGGTGGCGTTACGCCTTGGGGAACCGCGAATAATAAGCTAAATCTCCAGGAAGGCGATATGGGCATGAGCTGGGCGGCATATAAACTTGCTGGTTTTGCGCCGTTGGCTTTTACTCCATATAGCTCCGCACTTCAATACCCGGGAGGGACGCAGGTTAGCTATAATGGTAACATTTATACTGTGAGATATTATGCCGATATTGGAGTGCTTCCAACTGATACGGCAAACTGGACGCTTGTTGGTCCTATTCCGACACCGACTTCGACAAAACTGAATCCTGACGGCAAGTCAATACATTTCACCTTCAACGTGATCACGGGCATGATGGTTCCTGTCCAGCATATTGTTTCCGATGATCCGAACACCGGTTGGCAGGACATGACGAGCAAATTCGGATATTGGACACCAAACAAGGCGCTTGATTATCCTGATGGCACACCATCTACAGAAGAGGCAAACAGAATCGCCAGAGCCTGGGGACGCGAGCAGCAGGCGTTGAACGTTGCCGGTACAGAAATTCAGCAAAGTTACATCACGACAGAATATACTGAAACATACAACCTTGGTCATGAAATTGGTAACCACACAATAGACCACATGGAAAGCAATTCGCCGTTGCCCGGTGGAAAAGATTCGACGGCCAGTATGGGTTTTGCCCGTTGGGGCAATGAAGGTTTTGATTCAGCCCCTCTTGATACAGCGCCATGGGGTGAAGTTTTCAACGAAGCGACTCAGTTCGGTCAGAAAGTGGGAGCTTCGGCTCAAACAATGGGCTGGAAGATGTTTGCAGGTCAGTCGATTTCTGCAAATGCATGGGGTGGCGCTATCAGCCTTGCCGAAGCACAGCTCGATACCTACATGAACGTATCTGTTGCCAAGGGCAATCTTCATGCCTTCCGTGCACCGCGTCTTGAAGTGAATTCGGGGCTTTACTATGCGCTTAATAATCTTCATTACGAGTACGACTGCGGCATTGAAGAGGGTTATGAGGATTATGTTGATGGTTCCAACGACATTTGGCCTTACACTGTCGGCAATGGTATTCCTGGTTCGATTCCGCTCAAACAGAACGGTGAACACGTCTATCTCGATTCGATGCCTGACGGCAGCGGAGTGTGGGAAATTCCGGTGAATGCGATTGTCGTTCCGCCGAGTCTGCGTGAACAGATCTGGATCAAACATGCACAGATTACGAGCAATTCAGTTGACCGTTGGAATCCTATCGCCGACTCGGTCACCGAACACGACGAGTTCATTGCCTATGGCAGAATCACAGCGTTTGACTTCAATCTATTTATTCTTTATGGAATGGACAAAAATGAGTTTGTCACCACTATGGAGTACAATCTCGATCAGCGTATGGCACACAACAAAGCTCCTTTGCAATATGGTTGTCACACCGACTACTACACACCGATTTACGACAATGCCACGCTCAAGAATTCTTTCAACAAGGGCAGCTATGGTCTTGTTATTTCACAGGGTTGGAACACATGGAAAGATCGTCAGGATGCAGTATCGACATTTCTTGATTACTGCATTTCAAAGAAAGCCTATGTGGTTTCAGGGCATGAATTGATCACAGCCATGAAGGCACTTCAGGCTCAGGACAATCTTGGTACAAAGGTCACACTCACCAGCGCAAAGTGGGATTTCTTCGGAACGGCATCGACTTCTCAGCAGACAACTTTCACTGGTGATATAACGGGCGCAAACGTAACTGTAGCAGGTGGACTTGATGAAGAGTGCGGTTATGCCTTTGCGGTTCCTGCCGGTACACTTACTAAGCTCGATCATATTTCGCTCACGTACCAGTCAAATCATCCGATCAAGCTTGCTCTTGTCGACAACACTGGCAAGTCTTGGTCTACAATTCTTAACAACTGCGGCCCTGTTACCCACAGTGGTAATATACCGCTTTCGGCTTTTGCTATTGCCGACTCCGGCGTGACTGGTACGCTCAATGTTGACAGCATTGCCGGCATCCAGATTCAGGTTGTCAATCTCAAAGACAGCGGAACGTCTGCCGCGACACTTAATGTGAGCGAGTTTTCGATTTATACGAATGCGCCAAATGATGTTGTGAACAGGCTAAGCGCAAAGACTCCAAGTCTATCTCTCAACCATGTAAATTCTTCTTCGCTCACTTTCAATGCTCCGCTTGCCGGAAGATACAGCATAAAGGTTTACGAGCTTAACGGCCGCATGGTTCAGTCGGTGGCGAGCAGTGTTGGCAAAGCTGGTGTAACAACAGTTGGATTCACCAACAGGCTTGCACCTGCAATGTACCTTGTGAAGATTTCCGGAGCAAGCAACTGCGAGATGTCACGAAAGGCAATAATTAGCGGAATTTGATATTTGGTTCCCTGCGGTTTAATAAAAAGGCTGTCTCAAAAATGAGGCGGCCTTTTTTTGTATTTGTGTCCAGCATGGGACTCGTTTGTGGATTACAAAGGAGCTCTTGACGGACATTCGGTGATGAATTCGGGCCGGACCCGTACACAAGGTCTCGGCTACCGTGTCGAAGTCGATCGCTTCGACCGCGTTTGGGCAGTAAATAGTGATGACAGAAATTGCATGTATCTCGATAAGAACCATGGCTGGATCGGTCGCATTTAGGGCAATTTCTCAGACGTCGGCTGCGAACCTTGACGCTATTTTTGCAGGTTCTTCTTGGTTGATAAATGGAGTCCGGATTTTCTGGACTCTTTTTATTTGGAGAAAACCGCGTACGGGTGTGTTCATGTTCGTCATCAATCCGATCTCGAATGTATTTTGTCACGAATTTACCGGCGGGACAAATATCCTTCCGCCCGCGCCGAAATTGGCATGACGTTGTCCACCTGAAAAGACAATCAGGAACGGAGAGTTTAGCTTGATGAAATCATTCCGCATACTTGCGGCTTCGTTGATATTAGTTGGTATTCTATGCGCCGATTCGTTTGCGGCACGGTTCAATGCGTTCAATCAGCCCAATCTCACAATGGAATCAGAGCACTTCCGCTTTCATTTTCCCAACGGCTACAAGCAGTCCGTCGATGAAATGGCGGTGATCCTCGAACGCCTCTACAACCTCTATCGCAACAAATATGGCATCACTCTTCCAAACCGCACCGAGGTAATTGTCTCAGACGACGACTTCAGCGGAAGCTGGGCGATGGCGATTCAGAATACGATTCACCTTTGGGCATCGGGCTTTGACTGGAACATGCGCGGCGATCGCAACTGGCTGGAGAATGTCTGCGCCCATGAGTATGCACACATCGTTTCGATTTCGGCGAGCTACAAAACGGCACCGTGGATTCCTTATGCGCAGGTAGGATTTTTCTCGCATCCCAACAATGCAAACCGGCTGGAAACTGTGGCAATGATTCCCAACGACATACTGCCGGTCTGGTTTTTTGAGGGCATCGCTCAATGGGAAAGTTCCTGTCAGAACGGCGACGCGTGGGATACTCATCGCGATATGATTTTGCGCACGCTTTCTCTTTGCGATAATCTGAATTCCTATTCGCGAATCGGAGTGTTCTTCGGTCGTATAGATGATTATGAGAAATCCTACAACCATGGATTCATGCTGGTGAAATATATCGCAGAGACATACGGGCCTGATAAGATAGTTGCAATTCTTCGCGAGTGCGACAAACCGTTCCGCATGAATTTTGATCGCAGCGTAAAGGCGGTGCTTGGGATCAGTGCAAGGCAGCTTTACAAGAATTGCGCCGAAAATCTCAAAAAGAAATCTCTTGCACAGGTTCAGTCAATCGGCCAACAGGTTTACGGAAAGAGAATTTCGCAGGACGGTTACGATAATGTGTGGCCGCGGTTTTCACCTTCCGGCAAGGGGCTTTATTACGTCGGAAACAGATCTGAGCCAGGCGAGGGCGGATGGCATCCAGCTCACAAACTCTACGAGTACCAGTTCTGTGACACGCTCAAGGATAGCGCACGAATACGTCTTGTCAAAACAGGAATCCGCGACCATTACGATATAAGCCGCGACGGTGCTCACATCGTTTTCGCAAACGGCAAATCGATCAAGTCTATTCTGCCTTCACACCTCGGCGGCATTGCAACCTACGATGCCTATATCGATGATCTGCCACCCGATTCATCTTTCGACAAAAAGAAATTCTACCAGAAACATTGGAAAGCTGCGAAGCAGAGACAGATCACAAAGAAACGCTCGGCGATGCAGGCAGTGTTTTCGCCTGATGGGTCGAAGTTGGCGATGGTCATTCACGAGAAGGATCATTACTACATAGAGATCGCCGATACTGCGATCGACTCGGTGGCAAAAACTGCGAAAAGGATTTATCCACTCAACGACAGCACACGCTTCCAGCATGTTTACACACTTGATTGGTCACCAAAGGGCGATATGCTTGCAGTTGGATACATCGATCGAGACAACCGTAAAGTTGGCTTGCTTGACACCGCGGGAAAGACCTTCCGTGTGTTGTGCCCTTGCACACACGACAACCGTGACGCGAGATTTTCAGCCGATGGATCGGCGGTGTATTTCGCTTCCGACAGAACAGGCATATACAACATCTATCGTTACGACATTGCGAAGAGCGAACTCAGTCGCTTGACCAATGTTTCCGGTGGAGCCTTTTATCCTGACGCATCTGCCGACCAGAAGAAATTGACCTTTTCGGCATACGATGACAAAGGCTATAGCATTTATCTGATTGACACAATGCGACCACTTGACACCGTGCGAATGAACCCAGACTCCGGGCTCGCGATTCGTGCTGTGAATATTTCGCGACCTGCTACGGTTACGTCGAACACGCATCGTTATTTCGGATTCCCGACTAAGCCGATGCTTATTCCGACGATCTTCGGTCAGCAGACACTTACGAGTCCCAACGACTATACGCACGGTGTCACGTCAATAGAAGAAGGCGTTGTATTCGGCTTGATGGATCCGTTGTTCTGGAAGGGTAGAGGTACTTACATCGGCGGATATTTGCTTGCCGATCTTCGCACGATGGCGAATGTTCTTTCGTTCAACTCCGGCGTGGGCCTCGACATTCACAAAGTTTCTCGTGACATGGGAATTTTTCTGCAGACCGATCGTCTGCCGGTTGAGGTTTCTCTGAATCTCGCACAGCGCTGCGTTCCCGGTGTTGCTTCGTTCAATGTCAACTACGGCTACGGTGCCGACAGCGTCAGCCGCAAAACGCAGGAGATCAATTATGAGGTTAATCCGCGTGCTGTTTCCGTGGCCTTGACCCAGAAACTTACCCCGTCCTCTAACGATGGCGCATGGGATATTCAGGGAACTGCCATAAATCTGGTGGGTGGATATGAAAAGGATTTTGTTTATGTCGAGCTGATTCCCGGCAAGTATTTCAATTATGCACCGTCGGTTGATTACCATGGTGGGCTGGAGCTGACATCTTTTACGCAAAAGGGAGACGACATTGCGCCTCTCGGAACTGCACTGAATATTTCGGGAATGCACTATTGGCAGCATCTACAAAATGACGTAAACAGCTTCAAGGTCAATTCAAAAGGTGGACTCGAAGAAAATTATCTATCGGCGTATAACTACGATGTT
>CAIOZP010000065.1 GCA_903862805.1 uncultured Fibrobacterota bacterium | reverse complement strand
GGTCTTTCGCTGATGAAGAACCCCGATGCCAACACGGTTGAACTTGCGCAGAAGATGCTTGCGACGATCGACCGGCTCAACAAGGATCTGCCTGCCGGAACGAAAATCGGCATCGTTCAGGATCGTTCCAAATTCATCCGCGACTCGGTGCATGAGATGTACATGAATATTTTCATCGGCATCATAATGACATCGCTGATGCTGTTCTTCTTCCTCGGCGACTGGCGCCTGATGATCATTGCCACAATGGTCATACCAAGTTCGCTGCTTGTGACATTCCTCGGCATGCGTATCTTCGGTTTCTCGTTGAACGTGGTCACGCTCATGGCGATCGGCATCGCAATCGGTCAGCTTGTGACTGATGCGATCATTATCATCGAGAGCATTGTGCGACATCGAGATAATGGTCAGCCGGTCAAACAGGCGGCGATCACCGGAACCAACGAAGTCATCATCGCGGTCATTGCATCGGCGCTGACGCACTCGGCGGTGTTCTTGCCGATGGCGACGATGAGCGGCATTACCGGACAGATCTTCCGTTCACTCGGTATCACGATTGTGGTTGCGGTGCTTGCATCGCTCATGTTCTCACTGACACTTACACCAATGATGGCCTCGCTGCTGCTAAAGACACGCGACGTTTCCGGTGGTTTCAAACAGAACTTTGCCGAGCGCCTGCTCAGTCCGGTTCGCAACGGATATGTGAAAATGCTCGAATGGTCGCTTGACCACAAATTGATCGTCCTTCTGTTGACGGTAGTTGTCTTTTTCGGAACGATATTCGGAGTCGGCGGGCTCATTGGAAAAGAGTTCTTCCCGAAGTCCGATGAAGGTCTTATCAATATCGATCTGACCATGCCTTCCGGTGCTTCGATGGCCCTGACCGACAAGACGCTTCACATAATGGAACAGCGGCTTGCCACTATTCCAGAGGTCTTCAATGTCTATGCAACTCTCGGCGGTTCGATGAACAGCACCGGCGTGAATGTCGGTAATGTGATTGTGCGGCTCAAGGATAAAAAGGAACGCCATCGCACGACCGATCAGGTGGCTGCCGTGATCCGTCCGCTGCTCGCGGATCTTCCCGATGCGAAGCTGATCGTGAAGCCGGCGCAGTCGATGGGTGGTGGTGGAAGTCAGGCCGACCTTCAGGTCGAGATAACCGGCGACCGTATGAGCGACATCCTTTCTCTTGCCGATTCGGTCAAGGCAATTGCACTCACGATGCCGGGGCTTGCCGACGTTTCGCTGTCGTTCAAAGATCCCAAGCCGGAGATGAAATTCATTCCCGACCGTCGCAAGCTCGACGAGTTTGGCGTAAGCATTAGCTCACTCGGCGGTGTTCTTCGCGGCGCGCTTTCCGGCAACGAAGTGACCGACTACCGTGTGGACAACGATCAGTACAAGGTTCGCGTTCAGGTGAATCCCGCCGATCGGATGTCTGTGAAGGATGTCGAGAACATGACGGTTCCGACGCCGAACAAAGGACTGGTCACGTTCAAGTCGCTTGCGAAAATTGTATATGACCTTGGTGCAACAAACATCGACCGCAAGAACCGCCAGCGTCTCGTGATTGTTCAGGCGAACGTGACACAGGGTGCCGCCGGAACAAAGGCCGCCGAGTTGGAGAAACTCACCAACCGGCTCACTGTTCCATCGGGTTGCCGTGTTTACTATGGCGGCCAGCAGGAGCGCATGCAGGAATCGTTCGGGCAGCTGATGCTTGCTTTGTTCCTCGCAGTTATTCTGGTCTATATGGTGCTGGCAGGATCAATCGAGTCTCTCACTCAGCCTATTCTGATGATGCTGACACTTCCGCTCGGGCTTATCGGTGTTCTCTGGTCGCTGTTCCTCACCGGTTCATCGCTGTCGATGATTTCCATGATGTCAATCATCATGCTGATCGGTTTCGTGGTGAACAACGCGATCCTGCTTTCCGACTACGCCTACCAGAAGCTTCGGGAAGGCAAGAGCGTGCGTGAGGCGATCGTCGAGGCAAGCGGAACCAAATTCATTGCGCTTGTCATGATGAACCTTGCGATCGTGATAGCCTCGCTCCCGCAGGCTTTGTCTGTCGGAACAATTTCCTCGCCGTTCGCCATCACGGCAATCGGTGGTGTCATCGCTTCAACGATCATGACGTTCTTCGTTATACCAGTAACTTTTGCTGTCACCGCCAAACCGCATCACGCGGCGAAGCACAAAGGGCTTCATTGAGATAGTTGTTTGGTGATTGACAAAAAGAGAATGTGTTTTTGATAGCGGGCGGTGGAGAGATTCATCGCCCGTTTTGTTTGCATGTATTTTTCGGCTGGATAATTTGTCTTGATAAGCAAAGAAGAGGATATGAGCAGCAAGCCAGTTTTTGATAAAGATTTTTACTCGACGCTAAGTCTGGCAGAGCGTCCCATTGTCGAGTTCCTTTCATGCAAGATGACAAGTTTTTCGCGGAACAAGCTTTCTTCGGAAATGCATTCGGCCGGAATAGATATCGATGGCAAGCGACCAAATCCGGAAATGCTCAAGGTCTATATGAATGGGTTCCTCAATCGAGGAATTATTGCCGAGGCGGCATCCAAAGGGAACTACTTTGTCAATAATGATGTCCGTCTTCTAACTACAATTGCGCTTGTAAAGGCTGGCCGTTTTGAATCACTAATCAAAAAAGTTTTCGCATCGGATGGAAGCTTTGACAGGTATTCCCATTGGCGATACGATTGGAATAAATATGACGAACAGCTTTGGGAAATCGTCTTTTCCGGAACTATTGATGACTTGCTGCAATTAGAAACACGCCGTGCCGATTTGATCAGATATAACGGGCCGCATTATTCCAACCGCAAGATTTTTGAATCCAGTTTCATTGTTGAACTGCTCGAATGCATTCCGGATGAACACATACGGAGCGTGATATGTGAAGACATTCTGTTTCCCGGCAGCAACAAAGAAAACTGCGGGAAATTATTAGAGCTGTATTCTCCTTTATATAAAAAATTCGGAACCCATCGCCCAGATTCAGAGCCGGTAATTGCAAGCATGGCAGTCTTGAAAGGGCGCTCGGATTGGGTCATGGAAACTTATCCGGCCGGTTCTCCAGCAAGATTACTTGTCGAAGGCTGGGGCTATTGCGCAGAACAAAAATATTCTGAGGCTCTGGATATTTTTTTGCTTTCTATAAGCCTGACTGCAAAAGCTTTGGGAAAGCGCAATGCGATACACGCCCCGCTTGAGTTGGTGATGGCGAGTCTTATTATGCTCAAGACCGGACGTCGTATCGGCAAAACAAGTCCATTGGACTTTATGAAACGCGGGCAGAAATCCGCAATTATTTCAGATCGACCAATTTATTTATTTGAGACAATTTCTGATTTGTGTGAGGGTCGCATAACAGCGGATAAAGCAGTAAAAGAGTTTTCACCCAAGGTTTATAACGTTGACCTGATACACATCCTTTTGCTTGTTGTGGGGTACCGGCTTTGTGGCGTTTCACCCGACACTGTGTTCATTGAGTCATTGAAAAAGGCTGTGGATTTGTATCGAAATTTTGATCTGCCGCTATTGGTGTCCGAGCTGGAAACGGCCTTGTCCTATTTCAACAGTGGTTCTGGTGAAACGCCATCTGGGCCTCTTGGTTTTTGCGGGTTATTTTCTCCCAAATTGCAGTGGGAAGCGGCGCTTGAAACACTTGAGAAGCTCGGAGACTCCATACTGCAACCTGTTGCAAAGAAAGCCGACAATGCAACTAAACGGCTGGCATGGTTAATGTCTGTGGAGCTGGAATATCCTGGAATCGAGCGATTGTCTTTCACTCCGTTTGAACAGTCATTGCGGAGCAATGGATGGACAAAGGGTAAAGAGCTTTCCTTTAAGTCTCTCGCCGAGAAAACAGATTCATATCCTTGGCTGACGGAATTCGATCGCTCGGTATGTAGTGCCATTCGCAGGGATATAAAGCTGCATCCGTGGAGTAATCAATTCACAT
>CAIOZP010000064.1 GCA_903862805.1 uncultured Fibrobacterota bacterium | reverse complement strand
TATCACATTCATTCGTGCATTATGGAAACCGGTTTCAGCAAACACGGCTATTGCCGCGTCGATAATATCCGTTTCTTTGTCACCTTCTTTTTTGCGCATTCAAGTCCCCGCTGGCCTGTATTTGGCAATCAATGTCTTGTTTAATGAACTTTGGTTCATAAAATACGCCGAAAAGGTTTTCTTGTCAACAGAAAAACTTCCATCCTGCGATTGAAAAGGTCGCGTTTGAGTTTGTCGGTGGTTTTCGCCATTATTGGCAGGTGATGCAATCTGTGAAACATGTGACAAGTATTGATATTGATTGATTCATGATGAAAAATCCAGTCGCGTTTTTTGCTTTCGAATATCTGTGCGACGAATAGTTATATCGAATACTTTTTCAAATATCTCCGGCAGATGCTTTTCCAGAATATTTACTCCGCCTTCTGTCGCACCACCTTTTGCCGCGACACGCTGGATTAATCCGCCAAAAGTTTCTTTATTTTGCAGTAAAAGCTTTGATGTTCCATACAATGAGTGAAGAAGCATGGTAGTTGCTTCTTCGTATGAAAACTCGCCTTTCTCAATTCCAGCTCTAATAAGCTGATCGCAAATCGACGCAATTAACCCAGGTGCGCAGCTTGTGAAGTCAGAGCCTACTTCAAATTGACTTTCGTGGATATTTTTTGTCTTTCCAATTTGACGCAACATTTTGTCGAGGTTTTGCTTTTCTGATTCAGTCACTTTTGCGTTATGGCAAACAAGTGTTACACCTTCATTCACCTCAGAAAGTAATGTCGGAATAATTCTTGTAATAGCACCATCATAAACTTTTTCAATGCTGGCGATTTCCAATCCGGCGGAAATAAAAACCATATGAGCATCTCTGGACAAATCTCGTACAATATCGGAAAGAACAGATTTCACCTGTAGCGTTCCAACGCAAAGAAATATTAAAGAACATTTACCGGCGACATCTTGATTGTTTCCAGAAATTTGAATCTCTGGATAACTCGACTTCAACGAATCAAGTTTACTTGCTGTTCTATTGGAAACTATTAGTTGCTTCGGATCAATGACTCCGGCAGATAGCATTGATTTGAGCAAAACACTGCCCATATTGCCATAGCCGATAAATCCAATGTTTCCCATATAAATCCAGTGATATAAATGAATCCGCCTGGCAAATATCTTTGTGATTTGACTGCGAAGCGGCCTATTTTTTGTAAAGAAACATCTTAGCGTGTCCGGACTTGATGGGGCAACGACCTTATGTTTCCTCGTCATCCAAAAGGACATGCTGCTTCGCATCCTTCGAGAACCTGTACAGTGCGAACTTGAATCCGATCACCTGGATAAGCTCGGCTTTCACGGCCGTCGCTATCTCTGCCGGTGCGACTTTTCGATCGAGCTCTGATGCTTCAAGCATTTGCACCTTGATCAGTTCGTGATTGTCGAGGGCCTGATTGATCATGGCGAGCACTCCGGCACTGACTCCGCTGCGGCCAATCTGGACGCATGGATCAATGTGGTGAGCGAGCGCTTTCAGCTTTCTTTTGTCTTTCTGCGAAATACCGGATGTCGGCATAGTTTCCTCTTTGTCAAGCATGAATAAGTCCTCCCAACCAGCGTTCGGCTTCAAGTGCTGCGTGGCATCCGCTACCGGCGGCTGAAACCGCCTGACGGTATTTCGCATCCTGAACGTCGCCTGCTGCAAAAACGCCATCGACATTTGTTGCAGTGCTGCCGGAAAGTGTTTTTATATAACCGAGTTCGTCAAGTGCGATCTGCCCGTTGAGGAAGCCGACATTTGGCGTGTGGCCGATTGCCTCGAAGCATCCGGAGATCGGCAGATCGCTGATCGCGCCGGTGACCGTGTCCTTTAATCGCAGGCCTGAAAGGTTTTCATCACCAAGAAATTCTTCGACGATTTTGTTCCAGTGGACTTTGATTTTCGGGTGCTCGAGTGCGCGCTTCTGCATGATCTTGCTCGCACGAAACGAATCGCGGCGATGAATCAGATGTACCACGCTGCCGAAATGCGTGAGATGATCGGCTTCCTCGATTGCTGAGTCGCCTCCGCCGAGAACTGCCAGTTCTTTGTTGCGAAAAATCGGAAGTCCGCCATCGCAAACTGCACATGCCGATATTCCACGTCCCCAGAATTTTTTCTCGCTATCAAGCGGAAGCCTGCGAGCGGTTGCGCCGGTTGCAATGATCACAGCGTCGGCGTTCCAGACATCGCCACCCGACGATGTCAGTGTAAACGGTTTTTGGGAAAAATCGACAGTGTCAATGTCTTCGGTAATAAGGGTCGCGCCACAGCGCTCTGCCTGCTCACGCATGTTTGCCATAAGCTGCTGCCCGTCGATTCCTTCGGGGAAGCCGGGGAAATTCTCGACGAGTCCGGTGGTAATAAGTTGGCCGCCCGGCATTCCACCGGACATGAATCCCTCGAAAAGCACCGGCGAAAGATTCGCGCGTGCCGCATAAATTGCCGCTGTCAGACCGGCCGGCCCGGATCCGATAATTGCCAGTTTTGCATTGTTCATAAAAACTCCGATCAGTCCTCGAAAACGTCTACTATCTTATCAATTGAAAAAAGGCGAAAGGCCTCGGTCGCTGAATGGTTGCCACTGGTTCGCAAATGAACCCGCACGCGGCGGGCGCGGAGCAACGAAGAAAGTTCCACAAACTTTGCGATGAAACGACTGCCGGGAATGAACGATTTAGCGAGATCGAAGACGAGCTCTTCGCTACGCCCTGCCTCGGCGTCGAGGACATTCTGCATGAACTCTTCGCCGCAGCCGTGTCCGGAAAGATCTCCCGACACCACAACGATCAGACTGTGTCCATGCCAAACATGGCGAATGTCCATTCCGGTTCCTTTCACAATGGCTGTGAAAATAGTTGCTTTCAGGGAAGGTCGGAAAAGAATTTCGATTTCCTGAGAATACACATACGCACATCACTCATACCAATTTCAGCAAAAGCCGGTTTGTCAGGGTATATTACGAGCGAGTATATCCTGCTCAGCATGAATACAGGATAAGAATATCAACCATTTCAGGGACGACAAATGCGTAAAACTATGCTGCTGATTCTCTGCCTTTTTGTCACAGCGCTGTTTGCGGCCGATGGCTGGCGGACAAACGAAATGGAAATCAGGGTGAGTATCGCCGGAGAAGCCGATGCCGCCAAACTTGCTTCGCTCCATCTTAATGGAGAAATGTACCACAGCG
>CAIOZP010000063.1 GCA_903862805.1 uncultured Fibrobacterota bacterium | reverse complement strand
CCGGATTGTGCACGCTCACGACCTCACAGGGCGAGAGATCGAACACACCATACTTGACAAAGTGCGATCAATTCCGAACATTGCCATCCTTGAAGATCACTGTCTGGTCGAACTTGTGACTGATCACCATGTTGACAGCAACACATCATCATCGACCTGTTACGGCGCATACATTTTTGACAGAACCGCCAAGCGAGTCGAGCTTGTTTCAGCGACGGTGACCATGCTTGCCACCGGAGGCGCCGGTCGCGTTTATAAGCACACAACTAATCCGAAAATCGCAACAGGTGACGGCGTCGCAGCTGCGTGGCGCGCTGGTGCAAAAATCCGTAACATGGAATTCTTCCAGTTTCATCCGACCACGCTGCATCATCCGGATGGCGATTCTTTTTTACTTTCCGAAGCGCTTCGCGGGCATGGCGCTATTCTGAAGGATCGTTTCGGACGCGAATTCATGGACGATTATCATCCGATGAAATCGCTGGCTCCGCGCGATGTAGTTGCACGTGCGATAGATCGTGAAATGAAACAGACCGGCGAGCCTTGTGTCTTCCTCGATATGCGTCATCTCGATGCAGAAGAAACGCGTAGCCACTTCCCGAATATTTATGGGCGATGCAAAGAGCTTGGCATCGACATAACTGCCGACCTTATTCCTGTGGTTCCGGCGGCGCATTATATGTGCGGTGGTGTCGTGACTGACGTGAATGGGCGCACGAGCATCACCAATCTTTATGCCTGCGGCGAAACCGCTTCAACCGGTATTCACGGTGCAAACCGACTTGCGAGCAATTCACTTCTTGAGGCGCTTGTCTTTTCCCGCCGCGCCGCTGACGAAGCAGGTGCCTTGTTGCCGCAGATCAAATCGGTTCCGTTAGAAAATATTCCGGACTGGGATGACTCCGGTACGATTGACACAGAGGAATGGGTTCTTATCTCGCACAACTTTCATGAGGTGCGAGAGGTCATGTGGGATTATGTCGGAATTGTCCGCTCGAATCTCCGTCTCGAACGTGCGCGCCGCCGCCTCAAATTGATCGCCGAGGAAACAGAAGACTATTATCGCCGTCGTCGCATAAGTGCAGGTCTTCTCGAACTGCGCAATATAATAACCGTGGCACAGCTCATTGTTGACAGCGCTCTCAGGCGTCACGAGAGTCGTGGCCTTCATTACACAACTGATTATCCAGAGTTTGATCCGGCAGCGAAACCGAAGGACATCGTCATCCGGAATCGCGTGAAGTGAATTGCGTAAATTGACATGATGATAATCCTGCTTGCAATTGCAGTTGTTTTTTGGGCCGCGATACCGGCGGCTTTGGCAGTCGTGCGCCATAGGTTCAATGTTCCGATAATGTCCTTTCGAATCGTCGCGGCAGTTCTCATGCTGATCGCCATCATTTCTCCTGATGTCAAGTGCGATAGAATGGTTCGGCCATCTTCGAAGCTCGCCGTTTTGATTGACAAATCGGAAAGTATGAAAATGTTCGGCGGCGACAGCCTTGTGAAAATCATCCGCAAAAAAGTCCCGGCCAAAGACATTTTCATGTTTGATGATTCGCTGAGATCATTTCAACAGAACAATTTTCTTTTAGATGGTAAGGCAACTCTCCCTGACGCAAATGATTCGCACTTGTCAAGATATGGAAGGTTCCTGTTTATCAGCGATGGTGGATTTATCGGTGGATCAGATTCAGGCTGGATCAATCGCCGCGATGAAAACAGCTTTCTCCTTCTGTCAAGAAAAGATCCTTTGCCGTATTTGAATCTTGATGCGCCAAGCGAAATTGAATTCGCAAGTGATACCTCTCTCTCTGTCAACCTGACGGTAAATGGAAATCTTCGTGATAAATCGTCGATAAATATTTCCGGACTGATTGGCGACGATACTGTTTGCTCGGCGGAGATAAAATCGGATGATCGCGATTTTGCAAAAGACATTGTCATACCAATAAAAAAAATTCCGTCTGGTCCATCGTGCCTTTTGATTCAGGCTCGCAGCGATTCTATTGTCGCATCTGTCAATGAGAGGCTGATTCCACGGTCACAGCGAATTCGCGTTTCACCTGCTGGCAATATTGCACTCGGCTGGAGGTTTGTCGCCCACCTGCTTGACAAAGCGGGAATATCTGCAAGCATGAACGACTCCGATCCGTCGCTCCTTGTCTGCTTCGAATACACGTCACAGGAAAAATCGGCGATCGCTTTGCATCACGGATCACCGCTGATCTTTGCCGGATGCCTGCCGGTTTCATGCGATACCGTTTCAACGACCGGCATTTCCATACAGCGTGACAATGCCTGGCGCATCATGCCTGCCACGACCGTATTGCGGCCTAAGCATCCACCAAAAACCATTCTACTTTCCGGCAAGGCGCAGAATGGTGAATCACTGCCGCTGCTTTGGGAAGACACGCTTGCCGATGGTCGGCATATCCTTTGTTTTCCTGTTATCAATTCGGCTCGCTGGCTTTTCAGCGATGACGATGAAGTGGCACCGGTTTCTCTGCAGATCGCATCAAATATTGTCGCATTCGTCAGGCAATATGCTTCTGATG
>CAIOZP010000062.1 GCA_903862805.1 uncultured Fibrobacterota bacterium | reverse complement strand
ATTGAGCGTATCTCCGCGGCCTAATGGACATTCCGGGATAAGAATAGTCCGACCAATAACCTTCAGTTATAAAAAGTCTTCCGCCGTGCAAATTTATCCATATTCCTTTTGAGCGATGTAATTTAGCGTGAATCTTTACCGGAAGAAGTATGCCGACAGAAAAAACCGACTGGGTTGTTTATCTTGTCCGTTGCAGTGACGGAACTTTTTACTGCGGGATGAGCAGCGATCTCGACGCACGAATTGCGGTGCACAATACCGGACGCGGTGCGAAATACACACGGGGACGCGGGCCTGTCACGCTTGCATGGGCAATGACCGCACAAACAAAAAGCGCTGCCATGAGTCTGGAAGCGCTTGTCAAAAAAATGAGCCGTAAAGAAAAAGAAGAACTGGTAGCGGACTTTGTCAATCCGGTCTGATGCTACTTTGTCATTTCCGATTCCAAAGCATTCTCAACCGCCTTGGAAAACGCCTTTGTGTGAATTGTCGCACCGGCGACAACATCGATCTTTGGCGACTGTCTCCGCAGAAATTCCGATTCGGCCTTTTTATTGAATTCGGCGAAGGGTTCCATTTTGCTGTCGGTACATTTCACCGACTCGATACGGTGGTTTGACACCTTAACCTCTACATTGTAAGTCCAGCGCCCCTTGTGATACGAACCAGTGAAATTGCCATCAGCAACCTTTGTGAGATCGACATCACTAATCACGAGATTTCTGACATCTTTCATTCCGGCATTGAGAAGCGGAACTGAAACAAGAATGGCTACAAGAATACCACCGAGAACTGCTCCTAAAATTACGAAAAACTTCTTCATGACAATCCTCCTATATCTGATAGACGCAAATTGGATTTCAACGCATTTTTCTGTATCGGGTGATGTCGGGGGCACCGTAACCGAGGCCGCCCCAGAGTGAAATAGCATGTGCCGGACAGATGTTGAGACAACGTCCGCAGCCGATGCACATTGTTTTTTGAATAACGTGACGTTCACCGGGTTCGCCGGTGATTGCGCCCTTGACCGGACAAATGTGCAGACATTCGCCACAGCCTGTGCATTTTGTGTCGATGTTGACCTTCGGACGTGCCTTCACGAGATCGACGAAACAGTTTGACGGGCACTTGTGCGCCGCAGTCACGAAAGTGTCGCCGAATTCATAGTCGAGGCGCGGAAGGTTGTTTTCGATTTCAACGGCGCCGGAAAGCGAAGCCTTGACACACAAACCACACGCGGTGCATCCGACGGAACAGTATTTCTTGACATGAGCGCCGTAGTCGTGGTTTCCACAGGCGACGAAGATCTTGTGTATTCCGGGGATCAGTTCGATTAAACCGCGCGGACAGGATTTGATACAGTTTCCACAGCCGGTGCAGAGATCGGGAGAAACTGCCGCGACACCGTTTACGGTGATGCTGATTGCGCCGAAAGGACAGGCTCTGACACAGGTTCCTAGGCCAAGGCATCCGTCTTGGCAGGTGCGGTCGCCGTTGCCGATCATCGTGGCGGAATGACAGTCGGAAAGACCATCGTAAACTGATCGTACCGAGGCTTCGGCTTTTCCGCCTTTGCAATGGATCACGGCGAGTTTCGCTTCGACCTTGCTCATTTCCACACCGAGTATTTCGGAAAGAGCCGATGCGGCGCGTGGACCTCCTGGGACACAGGCGTGATGTTCAGCTTTGCCGGAGACAAGCGCTTCGGCAAAGAGTGCGCAGGTTGCGTGTCCGCAGCTTCCGCAGTTGAAGCCCGGCAGAACCTCCATCACAAGGCGCAGTCTTTTGTCGGGAACGAGACGGAAACGGCTGTTGAACAGACCGAGAATCACCCCGCAGAAAGCGGCGGTCGAAACTGCAATGATTATCATTCCTGCTGTCACGACTTGCCCTTCATCAATGTAGCGCCGGTGAACCGGCAAATCCGGCAAAGACTATTGCCGCGATAGCCGCGATCATGAATGCACCGGCGAGTCCGGCGAAGGGCTTCGGCAGGCGGTTGAGATCGATGCGTTCACGCAGACCGGACGTAATAAGAATCGCCAGACTCATTCCGGCGGCGGCGAAAATACTGTGGACTGCGGCCTCGACAAGACTGAACGGACTTCCCGTGACAGAATTCGTATCGGTAACTGTAAGCATAAGTCCGGCGACCGCGCAATTGGCGGCAAGCAGCGACAGATCGGTTCCGATTGCATGGAACATTCGTGGATAGAAGCGCTCGAAGGTTGTCTCGCAGATCTGAACAAGCGTAGCCGCCGTCATCATGAAGACAAGGAGCTGTGCAACTTCGAGACCGGCTGGCGCAAGAATCAGCGCATCTATCAGCCATGCGGCGGTTCCTGAAACCGTAAGGACGAAAGCTGCAACCGCCGAATAGATCCAGGCGTTGCGGAAGCTGAACGTGGATGCAAGCGGACAGACACCAAGCATACGAACGAGCGGAAGATTGGAAACGAACATCGCAACCAGCGCGGTATGCAGAAGAATTGACAGGTTGCTCATTGCGCTTTCTTCTCGGTAGTAAATGTTGACCGGATCATTGAAACCATTGCGAGGATCAGAGCAACGGTAAGGAAACCACCCGGTGCCGTTGCGAATATTCTTACCGGATGAAAATACGGAAACGGCCCGATACCAAAGAAGGTTCCACTGCCAAGTGCCTCGCGGATTATACCTGCTACAAGCAGTGCCGCAGTGTAACCCAAGCCCGCTGCAACCGCATCGAGCAAGGACATCGCAACAGTATTGCGCCTTGCGAAAAGGCTCGCACGCTCAAGCACAAGGCAGTTGACAGCCGCGAGTGGCAGGAAAAGTCCAAGCTCACGATCAACACCCGGAAGGAATCGTTGTACAAGCGCTAAAACAAGCGAGGCCGCAAGCGAAGAATAACAAAGGATAACCGGTAATCTCGATCTTTCAGAAATCAGTTTTCTTGTTAGCGACGCAAGAATATTCACAATCACAAGCACGACAGAAATCGCAAGGCCCATGTCGATTGCGGCGCGCGCCGTTGTTGTTACAGCAACCGCCGGACAAAGACCCACGGCTGCCACAAACACCGGATTACGAAGCAGGAGTCCGCGCTTTAGTTCAGCGAGTGCCATGCACCGCCTCCTTCTTCATGAACGCAGATTCGTTCTTCACGAAGATCGCCTCGCTCTGAACCGCCGCCCAGTTTTCCTGCGGAACCGGAAGCGCCGTTCCCGAATATTCCGCACGGAGGCGCTGGAAATTGCCGTTGGCAAATGCCGTGTAAACGCGGTTGTAAAGGACATCGGGACCGATGTCGGGATTGATTACGCAGGCTTTTTGCGGAACACAGTTTGCATCGACTATCGCAAGAAGAACCTGCGAATCCGTCGGAACATTTTCTATTCTGACAATCATTCCGCCGGAAGCCAGCCGCCGGAAAATATGCTTCGTTCCCGATTCGTCAAGCAGCGTGTCGGCCGAAGGTTTAATGAAAGTAGTTCCGCAGGATCTGACGAGCGATTCCATTGCATGGTATTCGGACTGAACAGGATTCCTGTTTGATCCGGTCGTAAGAGACAGCGCGAAACCGGCCAAAAACGCCGCAAGCAAAAGCACGGAAAGCGGTTTGACGAATTCGATCATTTCGCCGCCTTCATGCCGAATGGTTTCGGCTTTGTAATGTGCTCAAGCAAAGGAACGAGGCAGTTCATGAACAGAACCGCCGTGAAGATTCCATCGGCACCTGCGCTTGTGAAATGGCGCAAAACAAAAGCCGTGACGGCAATGCCGATGCCGAAAATGATTCGGCCGGAGATACGCGAAGGAGAAGTCACCGGATCACATGCAATGAAAAAAGCCACAAGCGGAACTGCGCCACTGGCAGTAAGGATCAACGCAAGCGCCGCCGAATATTCGAATCCGAGTTTGCCACCCGAAATGCCAAATGCAAGTTCGAGCAGAAAAAGCGAAACGAGAATCGCAACCGGCGTCGAATACGGAAGGATTCTTTTTATGTAAAGCAAGACCGCGCCCACAAGCACCGCAAGAAACGATGTCGCGCCGATCAGTCCGGCGCTATTGCCGACAAGCACAGACAGAATCCATTTGCCTACGTACAATCCTGAAGGAAGGCCGCCGACCACCGCCGTGCATGCAGTCACGAATGGTGTTGCTCCGCCGCAGACATCGTGATGAAATCCGCCGGAGCCGTTCATCACGCCGTAGATGTTTGGCAGAATCTTGTCGAACTGGAACGGATATGAAAGAGCAACAAATGCGCGTCCGAGCAATGCCGGATTCACAACGCTGTTGCCGAGTCCGCCGAACGCCCATTTGCCAAGAGTCACCGCGACAACCGCACCGAGCGCCGCAACAAGCGGGTTCATTCCGGCAGGAAGCGTACAGGCGTAAAGCAGACCGGTAATCAGTGCAGAGAATTCGCCAATGCTATCGGACTTCTTCCAGAACTTTACAAACAGAAAATCGGTGGTCATTGCCGCTGCCACGGAAACCGCGACAAGCAGAACCGCACGCCAGCCGTAAAGCGCAAACGAAGCGGCAATACAGGGAGCAGTCGCCAGTGCAACAAGGACCAGCGCAGCCAGAAGTTT
>CAIOZP010000061.1 GCA_903862805.1 uncultured Fibrobacterota bacterium | reverse complement strand
AGATTTCTGCTTTCGGTGTGGAACGATAGAAATTTACTGGTGGAAAAAACTACCAAAGCACTTGGCAGAATCTTCCACTTCAGATTCCTCTTTACATCGTACGACACTTATTTCGGCTGAATTTGTTCTGAAAACGCATTTTGAAGCAGTGGCATGTACGTTGCGTGCTCAGCTGTCGGGAAAGGTCTATCGAGAAAGAACAAGATGAAACTCAAAGATCTGATGCTTGTCGTGATAGTAGGTGTGATCAGTTTTCCGCTGATGTACATCGTTTTGATGTTTGCGACCGGCGGAATGAAGATTGTCCTGAACCAGCCGTTGCCGATTGTTTTGAGTGAGCCGGACGAGGTAAAGCTTGTGCGGTACGACAAAAATATGGATTCGCTGGCCATGGTTCAGTCAAAAACATATCAGGCAGTGCAGTCGGAGAAGGCTTCGCTTGCTGATGAAAAGAAGCAGCTTGCCGAGCAGCAGTCACGTATCGACATGGAATCAAAGGAGCTTGATTCGGTAAGAACACTGCTTGCGACTGAGCGCCAGAAATTTGAAAAAGCTGTAGTCGGAAACGATTCGGCGGAACAGAAGCGTACGAAGAAACTCGCGGGTGTTTACGGATCGATGCCAGCGGCCGATGCTGCACGAGTGATTGAGGCGCTTCAGGAAAATGAGGCGGTGAACATACTGAACGCAATTTCGGATGACCGACAGAAAGCAAAGATTCTTTCTCTGATCAACCCGCAGAAAGCGGCAGTTCTCAGCCACAGAATGATAGGCAGTGTTAAATAACATTCCACCCGGCGAAAGATCGCCGCTCTGGAAAAACAAATAGAAGGGGGTCGCGCGTGGAAACAGGTGTGAAACTCATGAATGTTTCGGCGATTAATGGCGACTTAACCAATCTGATGAAACAGATCGGTACTCGCAGCGAACAGCCGGAATCTTCTGCAAAGGCAGACAACCGTGACGAGCAAAGATCATCCGGCAGTTTTTCGCGTGTTTTGACACGTGCGAAATCTGTATCGGTCAACTCTGATCCTGTCAGACCAGTTACAGGACACGGTATCCCGAACAATGCGCGCAGTCATCAGCTTGCGGCTCATGATGTCACTGTCCGCACATCAAATACGAATACAGGAGCAGCCGTTTCATCAGATAACAATGTGAATAGTGCAAAATCAGCGATCAAAGATGTTCTTGAAACGCTTTCAAACAAGCTTGGCGTTGATCTCGGCGACAAGGGCAGCAATGTAGTCACGAATCTCGACCTTGAAAATCCCGACCAGAATACCGTCGATCAGCTTGCCGAAATTCTTTCGGCAATGAAGGGCATTTCCGGTGTGCTTGATAATGCGTCGGCAAATAATTCTTCGCTTCTTGTAAACGGCAAGATGATGAATCCCTCGGAGCTTCTTGATCTCGAAAAGACACTTCGCGTGAGTACGTTCAAGCTTGAAGTCGCGATAAATTCCGTCGGGATTTCTTCTGCTGTAAATCAGCAGGTGGCCGACAAACTCGGACAGCCAACGACCGGTGGACTTCCGGTGGCCGTCGATCCTTCGACGCTTTCCATGCCGAAGTCGCAGATCAATCAGCTCTTTGCAAATGCGATAGACGTAAGCGAAGAACGGATTCAGTCGGTAGTAGAAAAACTTAAGCAACTCTCATCTGGCGGAAACGCGCAGTCGGCCCTCGCCTCAAGCGGGCAGGGGATTGCCGCAGACAGTCTGAAGCTTACTGTCGGCACGGATGAAAAGAAGAGTGCTGTTGATGCAGTCAAGGAACTCGACAACGGAGTTCTTCGAACTGCGATTGCAAACGGAGCGTCGTCGTCGGGGAGTAATGATTCCGGTGATACGAATTCAGGAACTTCGCAGCAGAGTAGTCAGCCGACTCCGGATCAGATACTGCCGGTAAAACTGAGCGTGTCGGCAATTCAGATCAAACCGGCAGCTGCGGAAAAGAGCAGCACGTCTGATCAGATCAGCGGCGTGTCGCATGGTTCCGTTCGCACTCAGATTGATATTCAGGCATCATCTTTGACTAAGACATCATCGACACTTTCCAACTTCGATGATTCGGTTATCCGTCAGCTCAGTGAAAAGATTTCGACAGCGGTTCGGCAGGGTAGCAACGAGGTTCGTGTTCAACTCAGACCTGAAAGCCTCGGCGAAGTTCGTGTGGCAATCAAGGTGGAAGGCGATGTTGTTACCGCAAGAATTACAGTCGAGAATCAACAGGTGAAGCAGATTGTTGAATCCAATCTCCAACATCTGCGAGATTCGCTTTCGGAACATAATCTCTCCACAGCAAATGTGAGTGTAGATATTGGCAATAACGGGCAGGGACGTTTTGATGGTTTCTCGGCTGATGGCAGCGGGAAATCGCCTGGTAGTTCCAAGGACCCGATGGACGGAACGGCTACCGGAGCTGATTCGCAATCTGTAAATGAACCGGTGACCGCACTCGGTTCGGATACCGGTAGGCGCTACGGAAATAATTCCGTGGAAATATATCTGTAAGGCCCGGAGGAAATCATGGCAACGACAATTGATCCGACATCAGCTTCCAATAATTTTTACAGCGTCACGTCTTCGATTGGCGGCGACAACAGCCTGTCAACGACCGATGTTACAGGTGATCGCACCACGGGTCTGTTCAGCACCGACAACAAGAGCGGAGCAAACGGCACCGGCTTCAGCGAAGACTCATTCCTGAAACTTCTCACGACGCAGCTTCAGTATCAGGATCCGTCTAATCCGATGGATTCCGGTCAGATGGAAAGTCAGCTCGCGCAGCTTGCGCAGGTCGAGTCCATGAACAACATGAGCACACAGCTCAAGACGATGGCCACGAATTATTCGACGACCCTGACGGATCAGCAGAACAGTGCGGTTGCGATGTCGAATGCGTCGTCTGTATCTCTGATCGGCAAGAAGGTGAGAGTGCAGGAAACAAATCTGACACTTGGATCGACCGGCGAGAGCAATACGTTCAGTGTGAACCTTGGAAATAACACCGGAGCGAATGTCAATATTCTCGATTCAGACGGCAATGTGGTCAGATCGCTCAGTGCTGCAAGTCTCACCGGAAGCGCAACTGTCAACTGGGACGGAAAGACCGATTCGGGCGATGCCGCTCCGGCCGGAAAGTACACCATCGATGTGGTCGGAAGCGATACCGACAGTTCCTTGTATTCGTATGTCGAGAACACGGTTGACGGAGTGCGATTCTCATCGAGCGGAACCATGTTGGACATTGGCGGGCAGGAAATTTCGTCGAGCAAGGTTGTAAGCGTTTACAATATTGCCAGTGGAACCGATGCCAACGGAACAGTTGCCCTGTATGACCAGAGCAATCCAAGCAGCCTCATCGGCAAGACCGTCCGTGTCGATAAGAGCACAATCGGGTGGAGTGGTTCGGGCGACACGACCGCCAAGGTCAATCTCGGAAGTGGAACAACTGCAACCGCCGAGATCCTTGATTCCAGCGGCAATGTGGTAAAGAGTTT
>CAIOZP010000060.1 GCA_903862805.1 uncultured Fibrobacterota bacterium | reverse complement strand
CACTTGACAGATGCGACATCGGCAAGAAGGATTTTTCCGGATGAAACCGTTGCCGTATCATGAAAGGTCACGTTGATTGTCTGCGCCGAAGCAACGGTGCCGGCGAATATTATCGGCAACAGAAGTTTCGACAAAAAACGTTCAAGTGTACTGTTCATTTTGTTACGCCTTCATCGCGTTGGTGACCTGCATCATGCTGTCGGAAACCGTGATCGCCTTCGACACGATTTCATAGGCACGCTGGGCGCTGATCATTCCGACCATCTCATCAACTATCTGAACATTTGAAGCCTCGGTGTAACCCTGAAGCACCGTTCCCATTCCGTCAACGCCAGGGTCACTTACAATCGGAGCACCAGAGGCATCGGTGGTTGAATAGAGATTGCTTCCCATAGCTTTAAGCCCTGATGGATTGACGAAACGCGCAAGCTCGATCTTGCCTAATACCGTCGAATTGGTCTGTCCCGGCATTGTCGCCGTGACCTGTCCATCTGCGCCGATCGTGATGCTCGAAGCACCGCTGGGAATAGTCAACTGAGGATAGACCGGAAAGCCGTCTGTGGTCTGAAGTGTTCCGTCATTTGATGGTACGAACTGCCCGTCGCGTGTATATGAAATACTTCCATCTGGCATTGCAATCTGATAAAAACCGTCGCCCTTTATTGCCGTGTCCATCGAATTTCCGGTTTGAGTAAGCGAACCCTGATCGAAAAGACGCTCCGTTGCTCCAGGCTTTACGCCGAGACCGACCTCGATTCCTGCCGGAGATAAACTGCCCTCGACATTGCGGACGCCGGGCTCGCGCAGAGTCTGGTACATCAAATCCTGAAACTGTACCTTCTCACGCTTGAAACTATTCGTGTTCACGTTTGCAAGGTTGTTGGAAATGGTGTCCATGTAAAGCTGCTGAGCTTCCATTCCAGTGGCTGCCGTGTAAAGCGAACGTATCATAAAAACCTCCGTGCAGTTTTCAATTCAGGATTCATCACATTTTGGCGACAACATTTACCGCTTTGTCAAGCGTGCTGTCCTGGGCCTGTAAAGCCTTTTGGTCAGATTCGAAGTTGCGGTAGGTCGCGATCATTTCAACCATGCTTCTTACCGGTGAGACGTTCGACCCTTCGAGAAATCCCTGCATGACAGCAAATCCCTTCGAAGCAACTGGCTTCGCATCATCAGGGAGCGGCTTGAACAGCGAACTGCCATCACGACTCATATTGTATGGCTTGACAAAATCGGAAATCATAAGCGTGCCGCGAGAGATATTACTTTGCATCACTTCGCCGTCTTTATTGACTGTTACGGTACCGAGCTTGGGATCGATTCTTATTGCACCGGTGTTTCCGACAACCTTGTTTCCATCGGAAGTGACGAGGTATCCCTGACTGTCAATCGAAAAATTTCCGTTGCGTGTGAAACGGGCGCCCTGCGGAGTCTGCACCGTGAAGAAACCGGTTCCCTGAATCATCAGATCGAGATCATTACTCGTTTTAAGCGCAGGCCCTTGGCTATAGTTGATGAATACATTGTCGGCCTTTATCTCGCGGTTGGCGAAGACTTCTTTCTTGTCGTTGCTCATGTACTTTTCAAACGACTTCGCAAAAAGCCCGCTACTCTTGTAGCCGGTCGTATTGATGTTGGCAAGATTGTTTGAAATCTCGTCCTGCTTCTGAGCCATGATCGTCATGCCCTGAGTCGCAAGTGTCAATCCCTGTATCATCTTTTACTCCGCACTGATGCCCGATTCCAAAGACCGCAGTCTTCACTTCAACTTTTACAAGCACTTTCAATGCCACTGTGAAAAAGTACCGAAATTACTCAAGGAAACCGGTATTCGTGCCGAAGTGATCCTCATCGTTTCGTCAAAAAGGATTATTTTGCCGAAGAAAAGAGAGCTTTTTTCCCAACACGCTTCCGAAACAATTTGTCAGACTGAAACATCGACAGGCAATTCGCGTCCGAAAATCCTAAAAACCGCAGTCGCCCATTCCGAAGTGAGGAAAATCTTCTTTGGCCTTCCAGTCCCTGCGGAAAAGAGTATTTTCCCGTTCGTTGCCTGTTTGTTGTTTTATTAACGGAGGCCGTCTTTCTTATGGAATACATTCTCGCCGGACTTGTGTCGTTTGCCATTCCGCTACTTGCACTGGTCTCCGGCTTCGGCCTCGGAACTCTGCTGCTACCGACATTTGCAATATTCTTCCAGTTGCCGGTTGCGATCGCTATGGCGGCAGGTGTTCATCTGCTTAATTCGCTATTTCATGCCATCGGCTCAAAAGATCTTGTAAACAGGAAGGTTCTTGTGCTTTTCGCGGTCACGGCCGTCCCCGGCGCGGCTCTTGGCGCATTTCTTTTCAGCATTGTCGCCATGCATGCGGATATCTTCCAATACAACATTGCGGGAATGGATCACGGATTCTCGCTTGTCAAGGCGATCGTCGGACTCTGCATCGTGGCCTTTTCTCTTATAGAGATCAATCCACAGACCACAGCCATCCGTTTCGATCGTCAGTTCATTCCACTTGGCGGATTCATTTCCGGATTTTTCGGCGGACTTGCCGGAATTCAGAGTGCGCTTCGTCATCCTTTTCTTGCAAAGGCGCAGCTATCCCGTGAGGCGGCAAACGCAACAGGTGCAGCGTGTGCATGTGTCGTTGACACTACACGACTCATCATCTACGGATTCCTTCTTGTCAAGCTGACAAAAACTGGAACCATCTATCCATCAATTGAAACACCGATGATTCTCCTCGGCCTTCTGCTCGCATTTGGTGGTTCATGGTTCGGCGGACAGATGATCAGGAAGGTGCTTTACAAAGAGGCACAGCTTGTCACACTGGTTCTGCTTCTGACCATTGGCGTGATGCTGATGTTCGGGCTGATTTGATAAATACTACCACCAACCAACGGAATCCCCGATGAAACAAACCGACCGGAAAACATTACTCCGGGAATACAAGGAAGCCATCAGGCCGGCCGGAATTTTCGGGGTGAAAAATCTGAAAACCAGAAAAACGCTCATCGGTATTTCAATGAATCCACCCGGCACGCTCAATCGTGAGCAATTTCAACTTGAGTGCGGTACTCATCCCGACAAAGAACTTCAAAAAGACTGGGACGAATCCGGCTCCGGCAATTTCAAATTCGAAGTG
>CAIOZP010000059.1 GCA_903862805.1 uncultured Fibrobacterota bacterium | reverse complement strand
GATCTGCTGAGAAAGATAAGGTTGAAGCGCATTGTCGTTTATGTCTTTGAAAACCGGCTGCATTATAAAAATCGTGAGGAACAATGCAAGGCCGACCATGACCTGATCTGGTGGGACCGTGTTGGTTCCAAGCGCACGCCGCAGAAACGAAAAAACAATAATGATGCGGGTGAACGAAGTCATCATCACCAGAATCGAAGGCGCCAGCGCAAGTATTGTAATAAGGAAAACAATCTGCAACGCGACCGCGACATCGGCCGGTTTGTTGGTATCGGCAAGCGAAAGCGTCACCTTCGGAATCACCTGCGCCCAAGCTGGAATCGTGCAAACAAGGGTAACAAAAAACGCGATCAGAGCCAGATGAAATTTTCTCACATGCGGGCGGCTCTTGACAGATGCGACAGCCGTACCGATTTCCGTTTTGTCAAGCAGAGGATTCGCCTTCATGAGAGTTTCTGCGGCTCCTGCTTTTTCAACTTGTCGATGAAATTGCCGAAGACATCTTTAAACTGCGCCATCGTCGGGCCTTCGCTGCGACCTGCAATAAGTTCAATTGCACGTTGACCTTCTATCGTGTCAAGCAGAACTGTGTGCGTCGCAGTCTGCGCCACCACAAGAACCTTGTCGAGCAGGCGTACCAGCATGATGTTGCGGTTCTGACCAAGCGGTAGAACCTCGATCACATCCATCGATGCACCGCCCCCAAGTCGTGAGCTTCCCGAAAGCCCTGCTTTTTTCATAAGCCATAGAACTGCCACAACCAGCATTGACAAAATGAGAAGCGATATCGTGATGCGAACGAGAAGCATTGCAATGCTCTCCGACTTGCCGGTATTCACCGAAACCGATCCAAGCGTTGTTGCAGTACTGCTTGATTTGGCAATGCGATCGATCTTCGCCTGAAGCAGTGCGCTGTCGGATGGTCCGGAAATATTCTGCTGCGCCGGAGCCGCAGAAACGTTCTGAGAAAACGCCATCTGTACCGCAGTCAGCAGCAGAAACATTGTCAGGCAGAAAATTCTTGATCTATGAAAAAACGTCATTGCCATTCCCTTGTTTACACGAAGGAAAATAGATTTTGTACCGGAAACCGGCGGACTTTTTATGAACTTGAAATATGGTGTCGTCATAGAAAATGACAGAACGGTATTCCAGATAATCTTACCTCACCTCAAGTTCTGCCTGTGCATCAACCACATCACGGTTCATCAGTTTCAGCGCTTCGTGCATCCGGTCGGAAATCACGGGGTCTTCAAGGGTGTCGCGAAGTATTCGCAACAGCTGAACAACCATACGGAACAGTCGCACGAGATCGCCCTCGGGGACACCGAAGGATTCGAGTTCGGCAAGAGAACACCCGTTCGCCCATGCAAGAGTAGGTGCGGCGAGCGCGAAATCAAGTTCGCGAATCGGCCCATCGACATCGTGTTTGATTTCCGCTGACCTGAGTTTACGAATCACGTTTGCGGCTGAAGAGGAAAATGTGAAATCGGATGCCGCCACGGAGCGTTTCTTTTCTTCGGTAACGATGGAGGCAAGG
>CAIOZP010000058.1 GCA_903862805.1 uncultured Fibrobacterota bacterium | reverse complement strand
GCACCGCGCAAATCATCGCCGGAAAAGTTATTCCATTTGCGATTATCGGCTTCGTCGAAACACTCGCGGCAATGACCCTCGGCTGTCTCTGGTTCGGTGTGCCGTTTCGTGGCGAGATCTTCTCGCTGCTCGCCTTCGCCGCGATCTACATGGTCTCGTCACTCGGCATAGGAATTTGGGCATCGACCATCGCAAGATCGAGTCAGCAGGTACTGTTTCTAATCTGGTTCATCCTGATATTTTTCATTCTGCTTTCTGGGCTTTTCATTCCGGTAGAAAACATGCCACAGTGGATACAGATATTCTCATCTGTCAATCCGCTTCGCTGGTTTATGTCCGCACTTCGCGGAATATTTCTGAAGGGCCTTGGATTTTTTGATCTTCTTCAAGAAGCATTTGCTTTGATGACTATTGGCGTTGTTGTCTTTGTGATGGCGATTATCGGATTTGCGAGACGGGTGGCGTAACGACCAGTGCCATCAAACTTTGTCCGGCGAAACTTTCCACAGAATCATCCCGCCGATCACAAACAAAACAGAAAGCATAGACACTCCGATCCTCGGCGACATATCGGCACCGGCGTGAATCACGTAGCGCGAAAACAGCGCCGACATCGCAACGACCAGCGGCCCGACCGCCACGGCGAATCTGCCCATCATGTTGTAAACTCCGAACCACTCGGTCTCGCGATCCTGCGGGATCATTCGTGCGAAGAACGATCGCGACAGTGCCTGAACTGCGCCCTGAACCGCGCCGGTAAGTCCGGCAAAGAGCATGAACTGCATTTCACTATGCACCGCAAAAGGTCCGATTGACGTAATGAGAACGTAGGTTCCGATCGTTATTAGTACCGCATTTTTCGCGCCTGTAAACTTGGCGATCCGCCCGAAGATTATTGCCGAAGGGAATGCCACGAGCTGAACCACCAGCAGTGTCATCATGAGCTTGCCCATGTTGAGCCCGATCGAAAGCCCGAAGTCTGTTGCCATTGCCACAACTGTATTTACACCATCAATGTAGAACCAGTATGCCAGAAGGAAAAGCAGTACGCCTTTCTTCGCCGCCATTTCGCGGAACGTCGCGATTGTCAATCCAAGCCCTTCGTGTACAATTGCTCCGAGCGGTTTACGGTCGGGTTTATGGATCGGCTTGACAAACAGGAATAGTGGCAGCGAAAAGATCAGCCACCAAAGTCCAGCAGACACAAAGGAAAACCGCACCGCATCAACCGCCGACCTGATCCCGAAAAACGCAGGCTTCGTGTACATCACCAGATTGATAATGAACAGCACCGCGCATCCGATGTAACCGGCGGCAAATCCATACGATGAAACCATGTCGGAGTTTTCGCGTTCTGTCAAATCAAGCAGAAACGCGTCGTTGAAAATGTTGCTAAGGAAATATCCGCTTCGTGCAATCACGAACACCACGAGGGCAACGATCCATTCACCCTTAGGCACATAGAACAAAGACATCGTGGCAAGCGATCCGAGCACCGCGAAAAATGCGAGCCAACTCTTCTTGCTGTGGCCAGCACCGGCGATTGATCCGAGAACAGGCGAGAGCACCGCAACTATTGCTCCTCCAATCGCGAGCCCGATACCAAGACGCGCTGTGCTGATCGCCGCATCGGTTCCGTGGCACCAAAACCCTTTGAAGAAGCCGGGGAAAAACGCCGCCATTACCGTAAGCGCAAAAGCGGCTTCGGCCCAGTCGTACATGCACCAGGCAAAGATTTGTCCTGACTTTTTCATAGGATAGCGTCTTTCTATTTTGTCTGATTAAAATTAAGTCAGGAGGCGATCAAAAAGGTGGAACAGATTTGGGGAAATCAAGGAGACTTCCCGTCTCGTTCCGAGGAAAGGCTACCGGAGGGGAACGTCCCTGCATCTTTTCTCGTTTCCCCCCAGTTTTTAATCAAACCAAATCTCCCAAAATATTCATTCTATTACACTCCTGTTGACATCTCTCATGGGATGAACAATATTTAGGGAATTGCCTTTATCGGCGTTTTTATATACATGCGAAAATCAGGAGAAAATGCATGTCTTTGGATTTTATCAACGAGCTGGAGCAGAAGGTTGATGCGCTTATCGGCGCTGTGACGACACTGCGAGGTGAGAAGGAGCAGCTTCTTTCCGATATTTCTGGGAAGGATGCACGTATTGCCGAGCTTGAATCGGAATGCGGACGCATCGGCGGTGAGCTTGATTCCATAAAGAACGATGCCGCCGGCAGACAGGGGCAGATTGATACCGCCGCTGATCGTATTCGCGGCCTGCTTTCGCGTCTTGAAGGCATAGTCTGAGGGCATTTTCGGAGGAGTCGGTGTGAGTGCTCCGGCAGAAAGCCGTCGCCGAATATGCGTGAGTGTCGGCGGAATAGATCTGCAACTCTCGGTGGATGCCGATGAGTCAGCAGCTGTGAGCGTTGCCGCGTATGTCAACCGTGTTTTTAACGACATGGAAGGCACCGGAAACAAGGGTGATTCAGCTAAACAGGCGATTCTCGTCGCAATGAACATAGCAGGTGAACTTTTCGAATGCCGCGAACGGTTGCGGCAGCTTGAAACCCGGTTCGAAGACCTGAAAGTGCTGAGTAGCCGCATCTCCGTGCGTATTGACGCCGCCGTTTGATTCCTTTTGAACGAACAAATCAGCTTGAGATTCCATGGCCGCTGATCGGCGGCCGGATGTTTATATAAATTTTACTTAAGGAGTTTTCGTGAAGATTGAGATTGTAATTACCGCCCTCGCGCTTGTCGGATTTGCCGGTGCGCTATTCCTCGGGCTGTTCATCCGTTCCATTATCGACAACCGGTATTTCCGGCGTCGTGAGGAAGAGGCACAGAAAGATGCCGAGATCATTCTCGAAAAGGCCAAGGCCGATGCCGAGATTTCCAAGAAGGAAGCAGCGCTTGCTACCAAAGATGAATGGCTGAAGGCCAAGCAACAGTTCGAGAAAGAAACCGAGAAAAAGAAAGATGAGCTCCGGCTTCAGCAGGAGAAGACCCGCGCTGAAATCACCGAGCTGAAAACCAAAGAAGATTCCGTTCAGCGCAAGGAAGGCGAGTTCGCAGCCCGCGACAATTTCCTCACCTCCAAAGAAAAAACACTTCGTCTCAAGGAACAGGAAGTCGATAAGGTTCTGACTCAGCAGAACGAAAGACTTGAGCATATCGCCCACATGACTCAGGATGAGGCGCGCAAGCAGCTCCTTGAAAATCTTGATAATCAGGTTCGTCTCGAATGCGCACAGCTTATCAAAGACCGCAAGGACGAGGCCCGCAACTCGGCCGACGCCGAAGCCCGCGACATTGTTCTTCAGTCGATCCAGCGCTGTGCCGCCGACACCACGGTCGAAAACACCGTTTGTGTTGTGCATCTGCCCAGCGACGAAATGAAGGGACGAATCATCGGTCGTGAAGGTCGCAATATCCGCGCATTTGAAGAGGTTACCGGTATCGATGTGATTGTCGATGACACACCGGAAGCCGTCATTCTGTCAAGCTACGATCCTGTCCGCCGTGAGGCTGCTCGCATGACACTCGAAAAGCTTATTCAGGATGGAAGAATTCATCCCGGCCGGATCGAAGAGCTTTTCAAGAAGTCGCAGGAAGAACTCAACAAGAAGATGAAGGAAGCCGCCGAAGAGGTGCTGTTCGAACTCAAGGTACACGGACTCAAGCCGAAGCTCGTCGAGAATCTCGGTCGTCTCAAGTACCGCACGAGCTACGGACAGAATGTCCTTCAGCACAGCATGGAAGTTGCGATTCTCTGTGGCATCATTGCCGTAGAACTTGGCTTCGATCCGAAGATCGCCGTGCGCGCCGGACTTCTGCACGACATCGGCAAAGCGATCGACCGTGAGAACGAGGGAACGCATTCCGAACTCGGTGCCGAGCTTGCCGCGAAGAATGGCGAGAACTCGATTATCTGCAACGCGATTGCCGCACACCACGAAGATGTCACGGCAATATCACCGTATCCGGTCATCGTTCAGGCGGCCGATACGATTTCATCGACGCGTCCGGGTGTTCGTAAAGAGACTCTGTCGAACTACGTCAACCGTCTGCATCAGCTCGAAGAAATCGCAGACAGCTTCAAGGGTGTTTCCAAGACATTCGTGATCCAGGCGGGTCGCGAGATCCGCGTGATGGTCGAACCGGAGCAGATCAGCGACGCGCAGGCAGAGGAACTTGGGCGTCAGATCGCCGAGCGAATCCAGAACGAGATGGAATATCCCGGACAGATCAAGGTCACGACTATCCGTGAAACCAGATATGCCGAGTACGCCAAGTAAATTCTGATTAACACCAGATTTTCAAGGCCGGTTTCAATGCAAGACCGGCCTTTTTTCATTGAATGCCTACATAACGGAATGTAATATCCCGCCGGTGTTGACAAAGCGGGAACAATGGCTCTTCATAAACCACCGTGCGTGCTTGTCGTTGATGACGATGCGGGAACCCGCATGTTTGTCACCACGATGCTCGCCGCCGCAGGATTTTCCACTCTTGAAGCAGAGTTGCTTGAGGATGCAGAGACTATTATCTGCAAATGTTCCGCTGATCTTGTTCTGCTCGACATTCATCTTCCCGATGGCAGCGGGTTTGATCTCTGCCGACGCTTGCAATCGTCGGGAATCACCGGCTCACTTCCGATAATTTTCATTTCTGCCGACGACGACACCGATACAAAGGTCAGAGCTTTTGAGGAAGGCGGTGTCGATTACGTGACAAAGCCGCTTTC
>CAIOZP010000057.1 GCA_903862805.1 uncultured Fibrobacterota bacterium | reverse complement strand
TTGTCCCATTCAAGATTCGACCAGTACTTTTGCACGGCAAGAAACACGTCGGAAAAGCGCTGACGGGCCGCCGGAATGTCGAAGCTCGGATCGGTTATTCGCAATCTGTCAATGTCGGCGGCGATGGTCGGCGAGTAAATTGTGCCAAGATCATTTCCCGTTTCGTCAACATGACCACCAACTGAAACAGGCGAAAGCTTTGTCGTTCTGTCAAGGTTAAACGCTGCGAGTGCCCAAGCGGTTTCGCCAGGAACAGAAATCGCGCCGCAATAGTTGCAGGCGCCATGAGCATTGCGATCTCCGCTTGCTCCGCAGGTCGGGCAGGTGAATTTAGTTGCGTCCTTTGGGCCTTTTGATAAAACGCCGGCATTGCGTTTGAAGGTCAATGTCAGGTGCATCCAGAGTCGATCGGCGCTGTTCGCACCTGTCAATCGTGTGGCATTCATCGACGCAAATACAGCAATTCGTGATTCATCGGATAATGCTCTTACGGATTCGATTTCCAGTTCGCCCACAACGGCATCGCGCCAGGAAATTCCGCCGCCGGTAATCGGCTCAAGCTGGCCGAGTGCATTCGGTGCGATGTACGACCAGAGCGATGAACGTTCAAGAGCCGCTGCTTCGGAGAAAAGCTTTATCAGAAATGCCGAAGCAAAATCGAGGAATACCGGTTCGGAAAAATTGGCATCGGATAAATCAATAAACTCTTTGATTGATGACACATCAGAATCTTCCGCGTCCTGATAAGAGGAGGAACCTGTTTCCGATGGCGCGCCGCCAGACACAGAGGCTCCTTTCATCTTCGTGTAAATGATGAAAACAATTATCACGACCAACAGCATGACTACAAATGTTCCGAAGCTTGAAGTGCCGCCGATGGAATGCATTCCATAGTAACCGAGGCCTCCGCCAACGAATCCGGAAGAATGGAATCCTCCGCCACCGCCGAATGAGGAGCCGGAAAAACTTCTTCCGCCGCCACCGGAGTAACTGTGTCCGCCACCGGCTCTTGCGAAGACATCGGCGGTAGAGATCATCAGACAAAAAAGGAGCGTTGACAAAAAGAGAATGACAGAATGAATGCGCTTCATTTTCGCTCGCACAGATCCTCCATGATTTTTTTGAAATCGGGCCAGCGATACAAAATAGACTCGTCGGCCACCGTTGATTTGCCGCTGCACGCGAGGGCTGCGGCCACACATGATGAATTGAGCGCCGCTCCGCAATCTTCGGGGAAGTCGAATCCGTCGGGATGTTTTGCGCCGTCGATCACCATGCCGTCGGGCATCTCGCCATGACGACCACCGACCTTTCGCACGCTTGCCAGAAGCAACTCGATCCGGTCGGGAGATTCGTTTCGCAGATCGTCAAGTCCGCGAAAAACCGATTGCCCTTTCGAGAATGCCGACATGAGCACCAATGCCGGAAGCTGCCGCGAAAAGATATGCAGAGGCGAACATTCGGTCTTGCGGCCGAGAGCCTCAAATTTCTGGAAGATAACAGATCCGCGATCGCCGAAGGACGTTGTTTTGTCGGGCTGGATTGCCGGTTTGCTGCCCATCTTGCGCGACTGCGAAAGTGCCGCATTCGCCCACGATTCCAGCGGGAAATTTTCGACAACAAGATTGCCTTTTTGCACAAAGGTTTTGAGTGCGACAAAGAACGCGCCAAGAAGATCATCGCCGGGGAGAATGATCTGCGCCGCCTCGGTTTCATTCGCATTTGTAAAGTTGCCGCAAATCGTAAGCACCTGCTTCGGACCTTCCGGTTTCTTTTTCGTCAGCGCCTGTTGCATGAAGCGCAGGCGTTTTGTAATCGGATCTTCGTCCTTCTGTTCGGTGGCTTCTTGCTTAACGCTCAGATCGTATCCGAAATGATTAAGCACGTTTCTAAGCGGGCTCTGAACGCTTGACTCTGTGCGAAGATTTATCGCGACCTTGCGACCGACAGCAATTGCGATTGCCGCATGAAGATTATCGGCATCAACCAGATCTCCGTTGCTGAGCTTACCGGCATCGGTAACGTTCAGGCTCAGAACGGTTCGGACATTGGAACCATCGCCAAGCGTCATTGTAGAAATTTCGCATCCGTAAAGATGCGCCTTTTTTTGCCATGTTAGAAGTCGGTTTGGCGGAAGGTCGGCAAAAGAAATCGAAACGCCACTCGACATCAGCAAAAACGAAACAAGATCGGGCCAAGGCAGAACCGAATAACGAAGCGCGGCGAAACGCTCGCCATTGTCTTTCGGATTAACCATTGCAGCGCCATTGGCAAACTGTATGTCGCAGACTTGCGCAAACGACCGAACGATCTCGTCAACAAACGGGCTTGCCTGCACCGGCCTGATCAGCGCGGGTTTGCGAAGCGCGACACAAAGCGCGATTGACAAAAAGAGAAGGTCGGGGTTCGGTGGTAGTTCGATCCGTCCGCGAACCTCTTTTACGCGCATAAGCTCAAACATCAGGCAGTCCTTTCGCGCGCCAAAAAACCGGCATCGCAGATCACTGCGGCGGCGCGGCTGGCTGTTTCGGCGGTGTCGAAACCGAGGCGGATCGTGCCGCCTTCGTTCTCTCGCACTTTCATTACTTCAATGTCTTTTATGTTGATGTTTTG
>CAIOZP010000056.1 GCA_903862805.1 uncultured Fibrobacterota bacterium | reverse complement strand
GGTGATTCGCGTTCTGTCAGACAGGCAGCTTCGACACCAACAAACGGAAGATGTTTCAGCATTGCGGTGACCAGCGGCAAAGGCGGCGTTGGTAAAACTAACGTCTCTATTTCACTTGCAGCGGCACTCGCTTCACTTGACAAAAAGGTGTTGCTATTTGATGGCGATCTTGGTCTTGCAAATATTCACATTATGCTCGGTCTTTCGCCGACCAAAGATCTGTCCGATGTAATCGAAGGTCGATGCACCATTGCCGATACGCTATGCGCCGGCCCCGCCGGAGTGATGATCGCGCCAGGCGCATCGGGCATTGCAAAGCTTTCTTCGCTTGACACAATGGGAATGGAACGGCTGGCTGCCGAGTTATCACGCCTCGAAGACGACTACGACTTTCTGGTTATCGACGGTGGCGCAGGAATCGGCACACAGGCGATGAAGCTGGCATCCTCGGCAGACGGCGCTTTTGTGGTGCTAACACCAGAGCCGACTTCGCTTGCCGATGCATACGCAGTAGTAAAAATCCTCCATCAAAAACCGATGAGGCTTTCGGCGATTGTAAATCAGGCGGAATCTGACAGAGATGGTCAGGAGACTTTCGAAAAGCTTTCGGGTATGACAAAGAAATTTCTGGGAAAGGATCTTGAACTTGCCACGATCCTTCCTTTCGACAGAACGGTTTCGAAGATGGTACGCAGTCAGCGTTCGATGCAGACAGAGCACGGTCGCAGCATGTTTGCCACGCGCATCGAAAATCTTGCGCGAAATATTTCTGGTGTCGACAGAAAACGCCCCGAAGGTTTCTTCGCGCGACTGCTTGACAAAACAGGAACAATTGGGAGAGCGAAATGAAAACGTGGATTAAGCGTCTTGCAAACGTGATGGCCTTTGGAGCATTCGTACTGGTGTTCATTCTCGGGCTTCGCGGTGGCAACCCGTTTGACGATACACCGAGGCTTGTATTCGCGCTTGTCAAGGGAGCTGTCGCGGCCGGATTATTCTGGGTCATAGGAATTGTAATCGCCGACATTGCGATAAAAGGAATCGTCGAAGACATCCCGCAGGATGCCATTGATCCGATCGACGGCGGCATGATCCAGCACGTCTATACCGCTCAGAAATCCGTGGCGGTAGGCGAACCAGAAGCAGCACAAACCGTCAAGGCATCAGCGCGGCAAAATGTCGCAGCGGCCCGTGCGCAAAAGGAGCAATAACAATGAGCGACACTCTTGTCCGCATAGTTTCCGAGGCCGGTGATCTGCGCGGCATCGCATGTCTTTCGACCGATTTGGTGAACGACGCATGCTCCCGCCACCGCACTTCGCCAACCGCCAGCGCAGCTTTTGCGCGGGCACTCACAGGCGGCGCGCTGATGAGCGCACTCGTCAAAGGTGATCAGCGGCTTGCAATAAAATTCGAAGGAAACGGGCCGATACAAAAGATTCTTGTCGAAGCCGATGCCGACGGTTGCGTTCGCGGCAGAGTAGGAAATCCCGATGCCGATTTACCGTTCAAAGACGGACACATCGACGTTGCCGGATCGCTTGGCTCAGCCGGGCTACTCACGGTGATCCGCGACCTCGGGCTCAAGGAACCGGTCAGCGGAACGGTTCATCTCGTCTCGGGCGAAATCGGCGAAGACCTCGCGTACTATTTCGCCGAGTCGGAGCAAATTCCATCGGCAGTTGGAGTGGGTGCGTGCTTCAACACCGACGGTACAATCGCCGCTGCTGGTGGCTTTCTCATTCAATCGCTGCCGCCAGCAAATGATTCGAGCATCGAATCAATAACTGCCATGATCAACGCAATGCCGCCGCTCAGCACAATGCTGAAAGACGGACAAACACCCGAAGCGATTCTTCGTCACATCTTCGCCGAGGTTCCATATAAAATTCTTTCGGAAACTCCGGTAGCTTACAAATGCAACTGCTCGCGTGAACGTTTCGAGCGCGGCCTGCTTACACTTGGCATTGATGAACTCAAGAAAATCGCGAACGAAGACCCAGATGGCATATTGACAAAATGCGAATACTGCCACGAGCAATACGAATTCAAGACAGAAGATCTTGAGATGCTTGTAAGAGTTCTGGTTCGTGCTCAAACCGGAGACTACAATTTTTGATTTTCAAGGGCGATCGCTTTTTTGTTTTTTGTTTGATGACACTTTCGTTGCTGCCGACGCATTCAAAAGCCGATTCTCTTTCTGTCAATAAAACCATTTCGATTGATTCTCAATCTGTCAGCAAAAAACCAGGGCTTTACTCTTCGACAGGAATTCGTTTGCTTGACAGCATACATGTCGAAGGAACTGGCGGAGTAATCGTGAACAACGACGGCGCCGGTCACTGGCACGGCAATGTTGCCGGAACACTTCGCGCCGGAATATCGCGCACTTTCAGTGAGCATATTTCCATTGAGGCACAAGCGGCATGCAAGCGATCTGCACCGACGCCGACGGTCGAGATTGCGGCACTTACATTCAACTCAAAAGCGGGATCGGGGCAGATCGGAATACTCAGCAGGCGTTACGGATCGGCAAGATTCTATCGTCCGCAGTGGTTTGCTTCGCCGCTCTACGATCAATACCTGCTTTATGATCAGGGCGGATACGGCGGCGGATTGCTGTTTGCAAAGAAGGCACTTCGTGGCGAGATAAGCGTTCTGCTTGATGCGAAAGAAAATTCAGGAACCGACATCTCGCTCTCGGCCGAAAAGAACGGCTATGAAGTCCGCGCCGTAGGAGCAATGCGAACATACACCGCCACCGAACAGGACAACGTGATCACGGTCGGTGCCGAACTCGGCAAGGCATGGAAATACGGTGGCCTTCACGGGCTGTTCCGCTACGACAACTTTCAGGGATTCGGAAACAACACCAATCCGCGTATGCATCCGGGCTATGGAACAACTCTTTTCGCGGAAGGATTTATCCAGCCGGATATGTGTCTGAAGTTCAGCGGGTACATCAGAAGCCAGACCACAGTTCATTTTGTTGACGACAGCACGACAACCAGACTCAGCATTACCGACGGTGGTTTGCACGGTCAGCTTCTTATCGCCAAAGTCTTCAACATCGAATGCGCCTTTGAAGGGATGAAAAGCAAAGTCACTACAACAATCGCTCCGGAAATTCTCGTTGGAATTGCCCCACAAAAATTCAATCTCGGATTCAACGCCGGTTTACAGTTGCGGAAAACCAACACAACCAAATTCGCTCCGGCAATCGCCTCCGGAATCTGGTTCGGCTTTTGATCATGCATATGTCATGGCCGAAAATTTCTTTTCTGTCAATTTGCACGATTCTTTTCTGTCAATCATGCTCGCTTCTTCCGACAAACGACCCGAACGGGCCGATAGTTGTTATTACTTTCGACGACGGTGACAGTTCTGTGCTCACGACAGCGTTCAAAATGATGTGCGATAGTCTTCCGGGCTCCCACGCCACGCATTTTTTGCCGGTGACTTACATTGGTCAGCCGAGTATGGTTACTGTAAAAGATTTGCACCTGATGGAAGATTCCGGTTGGGAAACCGGCGGGCATGGAATCATCCACGAAAATTTTTCTTCGATCAGTCTCGACTCGGCGCGAAGCGAACTTTTCCACGACGACAGTTCACTGAATGCGCTCGGCCTTTCGTCCGAAAGTTTTGCGTGGCCCTGGGGAAATTACAACGATTCAACCAAAGCGATATGCAACAAATATTTCAAAAATATCCGCACGTCGCACGATTATCTCTACGACAACGGAGTTGACCGAACCGAGCTGGGATATTTTGCAGTTCGCAGCAACAGCACCGCCGACGAACTCATGGCGCGTCTCGATCTCGCCCGCATGAACAGCGCTCCGCTTGTGATTTTCGGATTTCACGCGATTCGCC
>CAIOZP010000055.1 GCA_903862805.1 uncultured Fibrobacterota bacterium | reverse complement strand
GTTGCAGTAGCAGTTGACGCTGGTCGCGGAGCCTTCAAAGAAGCCGCTCGTGTCGGTGCCGATATGCTGATCGTTCATCACGGTCTTTTCTGGAAAGGCGGAGATCCGCGTTTGAGCGGATTGCTCAAGCGACGACTCGATGTTTTGCTCGACAATAAAATTTCTCTCTATGCCGCACATCTTCCGCTTGATCGGCACGAACTGATCGGCAACAACGCATCACTTCTGAAAATTGCCGGACTCAATATTCAACACGAAATGTTTTTCCACGAGACGAGTAATTACGGCTGGTGCTCGGCATACGAGTCTCCGCAACCTCTCTCCGAAATTGTTGCGAAGTTCGGGCCTGATTCGCATCTTGTCAAGGGCGGTTCCGACACCGTCAAAACCATTGCGGCACTAAGCGGAGCCGCATCTTACGAGCATATCGAAGAAGCTGCGGCGGCTGGTGCAGATCTTTTCATCACCGGCGAAAAGCGCGACTTCTATCAGCTCGCCCACGATCTGAACATCAGCATTCTTTATCTTGGCCACAACGCGTCAGAGACTCACGGCGTGCGCAATCTTGCGGGCGTGATCGCCGACCGCTTTTCTATCGAAACAATTTTTTTGGATATTCCGACAGGGTTATAAATGAAGATTCTATTTCTTTGTACAGGTAATTTTTATCGAAGCCGTTTTGCCGAGCTTCTGTTCAATCATGTCGCATCTTGTCAAGGACTCGAAGCACGCGCCTGTTCGCTCGGTCTTGCCGTAGAGCGCGGATTCGAAAATATCGGCCCGCTTTCGGCTCATGCGGCAGCGCGTCTTGCAGTGCTGGGCGTCAAAAAATCTGATGAGTGGGATCGTATGCCACGGCAGGCGCAGTTCGACGACTTCATTCCATTTGAAAAAATTATTGCGCTTGACGAAGAGGAACACCGGCCGATCATGCATGATCGTTTTCCCGAGTTCGAAAGTGCCGTAGAATATAAAAACGTCCATGACCTTGATCAGATCGGCCCGGAATCGGCACTGCCGCAGATCGAGAAGATCGTCGCCGATCTCGTTACCGAAATCTCGGCGAAATAGCCGCCATGAATGAAGAAGGCTGGCTCGATCTACCCGAACTGATCGATCAGGTGCAGGAACTTTTCGACCTCGGTCTGCACGATCAGGGCGTCGCCATGCTTGACAAATACCACACGGTTTACGGATCGGAATGGGAAATTTGTTTCCTTTATTCGCGTGCCTGCTCCGAACAGGAAAAGCCGCGCGAGGCCGTGAAATGGCTGCGCGAAGGACTTCGCATCGAGCCCGACAACGCCGACTGCCTGCTCGGACTTTTTTACGCATACATGCAGCTGAACCAGCGCAAACGCGGACTCAAGTATCTGCTTCGCGCGCGAAAGCTCTATCCCGGAAACGACCTCGTGGTCAATGCGGTTTTGTGGTATTACACTGACACCGGCCGCTTTGCAAAAGCGATTGAGCTCTTCGAACGCAGGCAAGATATTCTTGCCTACAACACAGAGGCGCTACGAAATGCCGGCATCGCTTACGACCGCGCAGGCGAGCAGGCGAAAGCACTTCGATGCTTTCGCACTTCACTCGAACTCGATCCAAACGACGACGAGACCCGCGACATTTTGGCCGATCACCATCTGTCACGAGAGGACTGGAACAAGGCGACCGATCTCTACAAAGAGCAGCTCGAACGCGCACCCAACAGCATTCGAGCAATGTCAAGGATGGTCTTCTGTCTCTCTCGTTCCGGCAACGATAAAGACGCCGAGACCTGGGCGCGTCGAACGATTGCGGTCTATCCGAATTCACCAGTCGGCTATGTCGATCTCGCTTATGTATTTCTTAATCTCGATCGTCATGAAGACTGCCTGAAAGCTGTTGAGACTGCGATAGACGTTGCTCCTCTCGATGCTGAAGCTTGGCGTGTGAAAGGAATTGCGTTAACAGAACTCGACAAGCTTGACAAAGCGGAAGAGGCTTTTTCGCGTGCCCTTTCGGTTGCTCCCGACGATGCCGAACTGATGCGCGACTACTACCACTTCCTTCGCGTCGCCGGTCGGGAAGATCAGATGGAAGAGGTCGTGAAGAGAGTCATCAAGCAGGAACATCCGTACTGCGTCGAGGACTACTGGTTCATGGCCGAACACTGCATGGACAAATCGCAGCCGCTTCGTTCGTTTCATTACCTCACACTCGCCTACCGCAGCATGCCCGCCGAAAAAGGCCTCATTCCGCCAATGGCAAAAATCCTTTTCGATAAAGGGCACGGTCGTCTGGCGATTCCGATGCTCCGCACATATATCGAGACAATGGGCTGGGACGACGCAATGAGCGACCTCACCCGCCACGCATCGGTGCGCGGCAAACTCGATCAGGAAGGCTT
>CAIOZP010000054.1 GCA_903862805.1 uncultured Fibrobacterota bacterium | reverse complement strand
CCCGCGTCCCGTTTGTCCATTTCTTCGATGGTTTCCGGACTTCCCATGAAGTCCAGAAGATCGAGGCGCTTACCGATGACGTCATGCATGCCATGATTACCGACAAGATGGTCTTTGCACATCGTGCGCGCGCCCTGACTCCTGACCGTCCGATGATTCGTGGTACCGCCCAGAACCCCGACGTTTATTTCCAGGGGCGTGAGACGGTCAACAAGTATTATGAAGTCGCACCTGCAAAAATCCAGGATGTGATGAACCGTTTCGCCAAGGTCACCGGTCGTCAGTACCATTTGTTCGACTACTACGGTGCTCCCGATGCAGAAGACGTCATTGTTTCCATCGGTTCAAGCTGCGAAACAATCGAAGAGACAGTCAACGATCTGCTTGCAAAAGGCAAAAAAGTCGGCGTGCTCAAGGTTCGTTTGTATCGTCCTTTCACAGCGGCTGCTTTTGTCGATGCACTTCCTGCTTCTACAAAAAGAATTGCTGTTCTCGACCGTACCAAGGAACCGGGTTCACTCGGCGAGCCGGTTTACGAAGACGTTCGTTCGGCAATCGGTGAAGAGATGGAAAAGGGGCACAAGCGTTTCGCATCCTATCCGAAAATCGTTGGCGGCCGTTACGGTCTTGGCTCGGCAGAGTTTACTCCTCCGATGGTCAAGGCTGTTTTCGACATGCTCGAAACGGCACCACGCAAGAACTTCACCGTCGGCATTATCGACGACGTCAGTGGTACAAGCCTTCCGCTTGATCCTGCCTACGCGATTGACGAAAAGGGAGTCTTCCAGGCGATGTTCTACGGTCTCGGTTCCGATGGTACCGTTGGTGCCAACAAGAACTCGATCAAGATCATTTCCGATGAGACTGACAACAATACTCAGGGTTACTTCGTGTACGACTCGAAGAAGGCCGGTACCGTTACGGTGTCGCATCTTCGTTTCGGAAAGGCCGCGATCCAGAAGCCTTACCTTATTACAAGTGCCGACTTCCTCGCTTGCCACAACCCGAGCTTCCTTGAAAAGTACGACCTTCTCAAGAACGTCAAGACTGGCGGAACATTCCTTCTTACAACCGGTCACAGCAAGGACACAGTCTGGGCGTCACTTCCCGGCCGTGTTCAGAAGCAGATCATTGACAAGAAGCTGAAGTTTTACGTGATCGACGCGATCAATATCGCTGAAGGCCTTGGCCTTGGCGGACGTATCAACACGATCATGCAGGCTGCTTTCTTCAAAATCGCCGGTGTTATCGAGGCCAAGCAGGCAATTGACAGCATGAAATATGCGATCAAGAAGACCTACGGCAAGAAGGGCGACGAGATCGTCAACATGAACAATGCCGCGATTGACAAGGGCGTGACCGATGCGTTTGAGGTGACCGTTCCGGCCGCTCCGACAAATCCGGTCGAGGCTATTGTTCCGATCTCCGGTAGTGCTCCTGACTTCGTGAAGAACGTCACCAGCAAGTTCATCAAGCTCGAAGGTGAAACTGTCAAAGTTTCCGAAATGCCTGATGACGGCACATGGCCGGTTGGAACAACCCAGTACGAAAAGCGCAACATTGCAGTGAACATTCCGGTCTGGAATCAGGACACCTGTATCCAGTGCGGACGCTGTTCGCTTATTTGTCCGCACGCCGCAATCCGTCCGAAGGTTTACGATGCCGCGCTGCTTGGCAAGGCGCCTGCAACCTGGAAGAGCTGCGACGCCAAAGGCAAGGAATTTGCCGGCAAGAAGTACACGCTTCAGGTTGCTCCCGAAGATTGTACCGGATGTGCAAGCTGCGTCGAGAACTGTCCGGCCAAGGACAAGGGTGCGATCTCCATGCATCCGCAGGAAGCTCTTCGTGTAACAGAGCGCGACAACTGGAATTTCTTCAACGAAGTCATTCCGGATATCGATGCTTCTACTGTTGATCTTGGAACAGTCAAGGGTTCGCAGTTTGTCAAGCCACTGTTCGAGTTCTCCGGTGCTTGTGCTGGTTGCGGCGAGACTGGTTATGTCAAGCTTGTAACTCAGCTTTTTGGCGACCGCATGGTCATTGCAAACGCAACGGGCTGTTCGTCGATCTACGGTGGAAACCTTCCGACCACGCCATACACCACCCGTGCAGACGGTCGTGGACCGGCATGGAGCAATTCCCTGTTTGAAGACAACGCCGAGTTCGCTTTCGGTATGCGCATGACCGCCGACAAGTTCGCAGGTCTTGCCATAGAGCGTGCAAAGCAGATCATCGAAAAGTCTCTTGCCGACGGAACAGTTGTCAGCCTTCTTGGAGAAATCCTTGCAGCCGATCAGAGCACACAAACTGGAATTGAAGCTCAGCGCGGACGCGTCGCGGCGCTCAAAACCAAGCTTGCTGGAAACAGCGCGTTTGAGTGCAAAGATCTTATCACCATTGCCGACTACCTCGTTAAGAAGTCAGTCTGGGCATTCGGTGGTGACGGTTGGGCATACGACATCGGTTACGGTGGACTTGACCACGTTCTTGCTTCCGGCAAAAACGTGAACATCATGGTTCTCGACACCGAAGTTTATTCAAACACCGGTGGTCAGGCGAGCAAGTCAACTCCGATGGGCGCAGTTGCGAAGTTCGCAGCCAGCGGCAAGGCAGTTGTAAAGAAGGATCTCGCCATGATCGCAATGAGCTACGGTTACGTTTACGTTGCCAAGGTCAGCCTCGGAGCCAATCCGAATCAGGTTGTCAAGGCACTCGTCGAAGCCGAAGCCTACGATGGTCCGTCGTTGATCCTTGCCTACAGCCATTGTGTTGCTCACGGTATTAAGGATATGAAGCTCGGTCTTCAGGAGCAGAAGTACGCTGTCGAGTCCGGTCACTGGCCGCTCTTCCGCTACAATCCGGCTCTGAAGGACGAAGGCAAGAATCCGCTTTTGCTTGATAGCAAAGATCCGACGATGACTCTCAATGACTATGTCATGAACGAGAACCGTTACAAGATCCTCGCCAAGTCGAATCCGGAAGTTTCAGCGCACCTCATTGAACATGCACAGGGCGTGGTCACTGAGCGGTTCAATATGCTGAAGCAGCTTGCTGCCGGTGGAACCAACAGCTGATTCTTTTCAGTTTGTTTTTGACACGATGTGACAAGGGCCTCCGATGAAAATCGGAGGCCCTTTTGTTTCAAAATCATAAATCCAGCCTAACGCTGACGCGGCAGTTTCAACCGATGATATTGAGTAACGACTTGGTCATATCGTCCTGAACTTTTATGATCTTTGCATCGGCACCGTAACCGGTAACCGACATCTTTTGTTCGACCATTTCGGTGGCAAGGTCGGTATTCGATGTTTCATTGCTCTCGTTTGGCTCGCTCGAAATTGCCGATATTTGCGGATTCCCCATGCTATTCGTCGTCTGAACCGGTATCTTTTGAGAATAGCCGGGGGTGTTGATGTTGGCTATATCATTCGCCGAAATATCCTGGCGCAGCTGCCAAGTCTGCATTCCGGAAAGTGCTGTGTTAATTGAAGAGATCATATCCACCTTCCCTGTCTAAACATTGAGTCCCCTCGGTAATCTATGGTTTTTGCGGGCCCGATGCAACTGTTTTATGTGAAGAGAGGAAAAGCTTTATTCACTTTCTGATTTATTGTCGACATTTTTGGGTAGGAATTTCAAAAACACTCATGCTTTTTCAATGACTGTCCGATGTTCCTGAAAGGGAAGCAAGGATGGACCCGACTTTCCGGCAAGTTCAACCATGTCAGGGAGTGGACAGTCAACAAAGGAGGGTTCCATGAATCCGATCCAGTCAACTGGCGCGAGCTCTGCGGCTCAAGGCTTGCAGGGGAATCAACATCACCGCAAAAGCATGTCGCAAAAAGTCGATGACATGGAATCTGCCATCGATTCGGCAGTGACGAATGGCCTTTTGACTACCGATCAGGCTACCGCACTCAAGAAAGAGCTTGACGATGTCAAGCAGAAGCTTTCTCAGACGCAGGGCGGTTCGATTTCGCAGCTGTCTGAGGCCGATCGCAAAAAGATCCGCGAAGAGCTACAGGATGTGCGTGATCAGATCCTCTCGGCAGTAAACAACCAGCAGGGCAGCAGTTCTGCGTCAGGCAATTCTCCTACAGATCTATTCTCGAAAATCGATGCCAACGGAGACGGCAAGATCGACAAGAATGAGCTCCTGAGTTTTGTGGACAGCCTGAACAATGCACAAAATTCCGGACAGCCACAGACCTACGGGCAAAACGGATCACTTTCTATAACCTCGATCAGTGTGACACAGATCAAGGTTGATGTCAGTGCCTGATATTTCTTGAGAGACGATACTAAGGGGCTGCCTAAAAACGAGGCGGCCCCCAAATTTTGGTGATTCACAAAAGTGTTACTCGAAGATTCGCATCGCAATTCAAATCATTACCTCGCAATGCCACATCCAAGTCCGAACTTTCAATCCCTGAATGCCAAGTCGGGATGTATTTTTGGCCAATATTTATTGGCATTTGATGAACAACCGCCGCGGGCTACCTGGTAATGAAAATTGTCTTTCTCGGATCTGCAGACTTCGGTCTGCCAACGCTCAAACGCCTGATCGACGACGGCCACGAGATCGCCGCAATCGTAACGATCCCCGATAAACCGTCCGGTCGTGGACTTCATCTGCACGAATCGCCGGTGGCAACTTTTGCAGAAGAGAAAAATATCTGGCCGATTCTCAAACCCGAAAAACTGAAAGATCCGGCCCTGATCGAGACACTGCGTTCAATCAATGCCGACCTTTTCGTAGTTGTTGCATTCAGAATTTTGCCCGCAGAAATTTTTGGCATTCCGAAGTTTGGTACCTTCAATATTCATGCGGCTTTGCTTCCACGTTACCGTGGCCCGGCACCGATTCAACGTGCAATTGAAGCCGGCGAAAAAAAATCCGGCGTGACCGTTTTCCGTATTGATTCCGGAATTGACACCGGTGAAATTCTGCACCAGCTCGAGCTTGACATACGCGAAAACGAAACAACATCAGAGCTTTACGAGCGACTTTCCGCAGAAGGTGCATCGGCCATTTCGCTGGCAATTTCACAGATCGGAAACGGTGCTGCAAAATTTGTCGTTCAGGATGAAAGCCAAACTTGTCCCGCTCCGAAGCTTCGTAAAGACGAGGCAAAACTCGACTGGAACGCCGATGCAAAAATTCTTTTCAACCGCATCCGTGCCTTCAAACCTTTCCCCGGAACTTACGGACTACTTGACGGAATGCGACTTGGTATCGAGAGCGCCGAAGTCCAAACTGATCCTTCCGGCAAAATCCCCGGAACAATATTCTCGATTTCAAAAGACTGCTTCCATATTGCCTGCGGATCGGGATCGCTTCGCGTCCTGTCTGTAAAGCCTGAGGGCAAAAAACCAATGAGCGCGGGCGAATTCCTGCGCGGACGAAATCTGTCTGAAGGGACAATACTGCAATGAAGGCTCGTGAACATGCCGTCGGAATTCTTGAAGAATTCGACCGGCACACATCATCCGTCGAAACGATTCTCTCGCACTGGATGAGCGAAAACGAGATTGACAAACGCGACAGACGTCTGGTTCACGAACTGGTCTATGGCGTGATGCGCAATCGCCTCGCAATTGATCATGTGCTCGAACAGTTCCTTACCGACCGCCGGTTTTTCGAGAACGAGGCGCTGATGCGCATTCTGCGGGTCGGCGCTTATCAGATCATTTATCTCGACCGCATTCCGGTTCGCGCGGCGGTGAACGAAGCGGTTGAAATGTGCAAGAATGATCGCCAGATTCGCTCGATGTCGGGTGTGGTAAACGCGGTACTGCGTCGTGTCGATGGCGTGAAAGAAAAGCTTCCGTTCCCAGGCCCGAACGAACCGCTGCTCAAGCGTCTTTCTGTAAAATATTCACATCCCGAACCGCTGATCGCCCGCTGGCTCGAACAGTTCGGCGAACTCCGCACAAAGAAACTGCTCGAGTTCAACAACACGACTCCGGCAATAACGTTGCGTCGCACCATCAGAGGAAATTCGCGTCAGAATTTCGAGAATGAAATGCGCGAACTCTGCGACATCAAATCCGGCGGACGCGGATTCCAGAATCTTTACTACACGCTCGTCGGTCGCGTCATGCCATCCGATATTCCGCTCTTCGCAAGCGGAGGCTGCACTGTTCAGGCCGAATCTTCCGGCTGGGCTGTTGCTTTGCTCGACATCAAACAGGGGAATAAAGTTCTCGATATATGCTCAGCACCTGGCGGAAAATCTACGCTCGCCGCCGAACTTATCGGTGAGGGCGGAATCGTCTGTGCCGGTGAACTTCGCGAAGGTCGCCTGCGCAAGGTTGTCGAATCGGCGGAGCGCATGAATCTCGACACGGTTCTGCCGGTTGTGCTTGACGGACGCGACATGCCATTCGATTTCATGTTCGACAGAATTCTTCTCGATGCACCGTGCAGTGGAACCGGCGTGATGAACCATCATCCCGACGCACGCTGGCACCGCGAGGAAGCCGACATCGGCCGCGCCGCTGTTTTGCAAGATGCGCTACTCGAAAGCGCCGCGAAGTATGTGAAGGTCGGCGGTGCTCTGGTCTATAGCACATGCTCGATTGACAAAGAGGAAAATATCGACCGTGTCGAAAAATTCCTTTCTGTCTACACGAACTTTGAGCTGGATGACGCTTCACAATATGTGCCTGGAAATCTTGTCGATCGCAAGGGCTGTCTTTCGATCACGCCTTTCGACCACGGACTCGACGGGATGTTCGCGGCGCGCCTCAAAAGGATTTCGTGATGAAGCATCCGCAAAGAATTTTCGCTATACTTTTGCTGGCAGGCGCGTTTTTTTCATGCGTCGCCGGAAGCCGAAGCAGCGAGTGGAAATACAAGGTAATCTTCTGCGACACTGCGACTTTATCGAGCCGATACGCAACGACAAACACGATTACCGTTGTACCTCTGATTAGCGTCGGGAAATTCGACACCTTGTTCAAATCGTATCCTGAAATTATCGGGAAAGCTCTACACGAATCCAAACCGGCTCTTACCGCAACCAGCACTGCCGATTTAGAAACAGCGTGGAAGAATGCATATCCGGGCAGATCAATTAGCGAGTTCTACAAGCCAATTATCGACAACAAAATTCTCGACATCACAAACTCCGACTCGGCATGGAAAATCATTTCAACCCAATATCTGATGATTTCCCGCATTGTAAACGGCGTTGCGATTTCCGACATGGAACACCGCTATAAACGACGCGCCGAAATCGTGATCGAGCTATGGAATGTCAAAACTGCCGGTGTGGTCTGGCGCGCATCTGCCGAAGGATACGAAATGGACAGGCGCGTGAGTGATGCGGATTTTATATTGAGCGGGTTGACAGGGCTTTTTGCAAAACTTCCTACTGTCTATTCTGTCGTAAACGCGGAAAAGTGGTAGTGAAGGAATCGGCCGAGAAACTTGTGGAGGTCGGCTTCCGCAGGACACCGGCCGCGATCTGCGACGAGATCGAGCAGTCCAGCGCCGCGATGATCCGCGCCGGATGGAAACTCGCTGATGCAGTGATGGAAGAAGGGCTCGGTTTTATTCATCTTTTTTTTGAACGCGAAACAAACAGCGGCGAACAAACGCCGGATTCACTTTAAGGAGTTCTCATGCAGTACGAGATCGAAACCGTCGGTCGCTACAAAATGATCCACATCATCGGCAATATGACGCCCGATGTCGGCACCAAAATTCTCGACGAAGCCATCTCCGAATGTATGGAAGAAGGCTTCCATCATTTCGTTTTCAATCTTGAACGAACAACGTATCTCGACAGTTCGGGAATCGGCATTTTCATTCACTGTCTCTGTGACGTTCAGCAGAACAAAGGATCGGTGTTCATCATCGCCGAAGACAATCAGGTGTACGAAGTGCTTGTCATGGTGGGAATCGACCGGCTCATAAAAATCTACGGGTCAACCGCCGAGTTCAAGTCAGAACACCTCCACGACAAATGAAAATTTTCCACGTAATCCTTGCCGCGCTGTTGTTTTCGCTCATCACTGGATGTGCGGCTACCGGTTCTGTTACAGATCTGAACAACGTTAAAACCAACATCAACCAGATGACGGTTTCGTCCGGCAAGTTGCACATTAGCACATCCGGAACAACACGGCTTATAGATCTCAACAAAGTCGTGACCGTTCAGATGGAACCCAAATTTGTTACATCCATCGACCGAGAATTCTATTGCCGCGCCACAGTCAGCTTCCTTGACGGAACCGTAATTGGAACCCTTCGCGATAACGACCCGCGCGACAACTGGGTGTGGATCCGCGCCGGAGACAATATCAGCGGAAATTCGTCAGGCGGAACCATGAGCGTGCCCATCGTCAGCCTATCAAGAATCGACATCAACCACAGATAATTTCCCGTTTTGTCAAAAGCGTCACATTGACAGTGCATGAGCTGATTCATTACCGACAGGAGTGACGACCACATGAAAAATATGGCCACCCGATTTTCTGTTGTGACCCTGATGTCAATCATGCTGATTCCCGCTTTATCAAGTGCATTCACTCCGATCAGAACCGACCGAATCGTAATTCATTTCTTCGGCTCCCATGAATGCATTGCCTGTAAAATTGCGACAAACGGTTATGTCAATCCCGCAATTGAAAGTCACAAAGGCAAAGTGATCGCAATCTTCCACGACATAAGCGACCCCGATGAAGTCGCTCTTCAGGTTGCCATGGAAAAATCTTATGGTGTAAACCAGCCGACACCGCTGGAACTGTTCATCGGTCCAAAT
>CAIOZP010000053.1 GCA_903862805.1 uncultured Fibrobacterota bacterium | reverse complement strand
CGTATTGCCATGGCGGTAGGGCTGGAGGGTCGACAGATTGAATTTCTTGAGTGTCTTGTCATGCTGAATCAGGCCGCTACTGCAAAAGATAAAGAGTATTTCGGAAAACTTTTGAAGAATGCAAATTACAGAACAGAATTTTACATCGGAGGCCGTGGATGTTCTGTTGAGTAGCAGAATGGTAATTCGCAACGAGCGGAAAGATGGTGGTCTACGAATGACAAGAGAAGTTCTCGAACAAACTGCGAAAGGAGGCTCACAAGAATCACCGAGAATTTTGCAAGAATCTCTCTGGATGGTAAAAATCATCCGAAAGGCACTGAATATCATCCACCCGACCTCAAAAATCAGCCTTCTATAAATTCCTACCGCAACATCTCTTATACTTTTTCCCGCTCCCACACGGACATGGCGCATTGCGATCTGGTCCGTCATCCGGAGCGGAAAACGCATCAACAACACTCGGAACCAAGGGGCCATTCCAGAATTCATAGAAGTCAAATACACACTCTTCGATCTCGTCGATGAAGTTGCTTTTCTGCTCGCGCAGTTCGGCAACGTCGGATTCGGGAAGTTCTTTTTCGATTTCCTCTGGATCTGAGAGATAAACAATCGGCTCGATAAATTCCCATAGTGCGTCATTATTTTCTATGGCTTCGGCATAGTGGTCTTCGATTCCGATGAAGAAGCCGCGGCACCAGTCGGCGACATCTTCGACGAGGTCGCCGTTCTGCTCGTCGATGTCAACTACCGCAACATAGTCGCCATGTTCAAGCTCGGCACGAATTGCCGATTTGATGCGTTCGAGGACATCGGTGACAGCAGACGTGAGCGACGAAGAGCTTAGCTGTGGCATCTCTTTGCCTTCGCCGAAAATTCCAGGCAGCCAACGCTCAAGCGGAATCTCGATCTTGGCACATGCAACCGCTGTAAGGTATCCATGAATCGCGGTGTCACTCATCGTATCGATTTTTGCAGACTCTGGATCGAGAATCACATCGAGCTCGTCGAGCAGTTTCTCGACTTCCGTTTTGTCAACTTCGTTTTCGTAATTACTATCGAAATTCATAGTGTTTTCCTGTTATTCCTCTTCGTCAAGCAAGTCCGGATCTTCGCCATAGTAAAGCTCGCGCACATGCCACCAGACTTCCATGACAAGATATTCGACCTGCTCCAGAAATTCGTGTTTCATCGCCTCAAGTGTTTTCAGTTTGATCTCGGAAATGCCGGTGGTGTCGCCAGCAAGAAACCGCATAGGTTCAAGCAGCATCGCAAGCTTTGTGTCGGAGGCAAATGGCTCGCCAGCAAAGACTGCAATCCCCTTGATAAAACCGGAACACCACGCTGCGGCATCAGGAACCTCGCGGCCTTTATCGTCTTCGTGCCAACGCATGAGGCAAACCAATTCCCCTTCGTCAATCGCGTCGGTATTCTCTTCTGTCAATTCGAGCAGAATCGCTTCGAGATCTTCGGGAACCGCAAAACCTTCGGGAAAAACCGGCGCGAGCCAGTTGTCGGGAAGATCTTCGGTAGGGCTGCATGCAAGCGCACTCACATAACCGTGAAGCACATCGGGCGGCATCGCATTTATTCCTGCACGATGAACGGCCTCGTCGTACTTTTCAAAATATTCGTCTATTGTCATTTGTCTATCACTCGTAAAGGGACACTGCCGACAGCCGTTTGGCAATCGCGGGGACAGGTTATCATTCCTGTCCACAACATTTCTTGTACTTTTTTCCACTGCCGCACGGACACTGATCGTTGCGACCCGGAACGACTTCGGCAGTAACTGGAACCTTCGGATGCCAGATATCGTACGCACGATAGACTCGCTGGGCGATGTCGGCAGCGTAGTCTTTCATTTTGTCGTGGGCGGCTTTCAGCTCATCTTTGCTGAGATGTTCTTCAAAGGATTCTGGATCGGCGATGAAGAAAATCGGCAGAAGGATGTCTTCGAGTTCATCGT
>CAIOZP010000052.1 GCA_903862805.1 uncultured Fibrobacterota bacterium | reverse complement strand
TATGTATTCGATAAGGTCATTCCTTACGCCTGCATAGTTAAGCAATGTGTTTCCTTTTGCAGCCGCTCCAAAACCAACTACGATCTTGTTATTAGTCTTGGCCTCCATTAAAAAATGAATCATTTCGTATCGTATTTTCTCTGCCTTTCTTTGCAGCGATAGGTAAAACCCGACAGTCTTTATGCCTTCAGCCTTTTCTTCCATCCGCATATTGGAAACATTCAGGCTTATTTGGTGTTTTCCTTCTTTTCTTTGTGCAAATACTCTGAGACTCCCACCGTGAGTAAACAGCTTTTGTACATCGAATACCTGAAGCCCATTGGCCTCAAATATCCTGTTCACCGAGGTCAGTGAGAGATAGGAATAATGTTCATGGTAAATCGTATCAAACTGGTTCATCTTTACCAAATTCAGCACGCTCGGAAACTCGAAAGTAGCCACGCCATCAGGCTTCAATAACTCGACACAACCGCGCACAAAGTCGTTTATGTCAGGCACATGAGCCAAAACATTGTTGCAAACCACCAAATCAGCCTTTTCAAGCTGTTTAGCGAGGTTTTCCGTGAAGAATGACCTTATGGTATGAATACCTTTTTTTTCTGCTTCTAATGCGGTATCAGTCGGTTCTATACCATAACAGCGGCTTTTGATGAATTGCAGCAAATAGCCATCATTGGAGCCTATTTCAACCACCAAGGATTGTTCATTAAGTTTGAAGCGGTCAAACATTTCCTTTACATAGACTTCGGCATGTCTTACCCATGAATCTGACGTACTGGAGAAATATGGATAATCCTTGGTAAAAAGCTGGTCATAATCCAACTTGAAGCTCTCTATATCGGTCTGCACCAGCCAGCATTCCGTGCAAACGAACACACGAAGCGGATAATAAGTATCAACTTCATCCTTGCTTTCATGAAAAGCATTCGCAGGCGGAGAAAGACCCAAATCTATCATTTCTGCGCTCAATGGCGTACCACAGTGGCGGCATTTCATCATGCCACCTTTTTCTGTACGTTCTCCTTTTGTAGCTCTTCATCCGGCTTCAATGTCACGATATTTGTTCCGGTGGTCGCAGCATCTGCCTTGACCTTTTCCGAAAGCAGATGTTCGTGCATATTGCCCTCGTATCCGCTGACCCCGTAATGAATGATCGAGATATTTGGGTCAATCCAAAGCTGAATACCGCACTCCTGCATCTTGCGGCTAAAGTAGGCATCTTCCCCATACCGTTCGTAATTGTCGATGTCGCACATGAAGAATGCCGTGTAGATCCGCTCAGGCTTACTAGGCCATGCAAAAGCGTCGGTATAAATAGCGTTCGGGAAGGCTTTAGCGAATTGCACCATCGCAGGACGTTTGATGCGGATGAAGCCACCTGCGACATTGTGTGCCTCTAACAAGTGTGCCCCATCCGGCAAAGCGCGGAAATTGGCATATTGTGCAATCCCATCCTTCTCAATAATCTTCGGGTTGCCTGCGAATTTTCCCCAATTGTTCTTGAATGGGTAAGCCCCTGCAACAATCCATTCAGGATGTTGCAGAAGCCGTGCAATGGCCATAGGATGCCACTGCTCGTCGCTGTCAATCATAATTAGGTCAGTGCAATCGCTGTCCAGAAATTCTGCCGCTATCGTGTTCTTTGCACGATCCACGTAAGAATCACCATTGACTCTAATCAACTCCCAATCAATCCCTGCCTTCTCCAGCATGACTATTGTGTGAATCATGCTGTCCGCATGGTGGCTGAAACCTTGTGACATGTAGAAAGGTGTTGCAAATGCTACCTTCATCTTCTGCGGCACGAAGTTCTTTTCCGTGATGTGCAACAGATATTGATGTTGCTTCGGTAGTTTATCTCTGGTAATGGCGCTGGTAGTCGTATTGGAAAGAGTGAGAGAGCATAGTTCTTCCTCGATCACCGCAATATCTCCACCGGCTTTAACCAGCCGAGTGTATAAATCCCAATCCAGCAGCCATCCGGCCTCTGGGTCGAAGCCTCCGGCATCAATCACAGCCTGGCGCTTGTAAGTATTGATGCCGAAATAGTTATTGACATGGCGGAATAGCGCAAGCCATTCATCTTTGGTGCGATTCTTGGGCTTGGAAATAGACAACCGTCCATCCGCCTCGTTGATGTATGGTTTGCCATCATCATCTATAAAACGAGGATGGCAGGCTACCATTGAAGCATTCGGAACCTCTTGAAACTTTGTCATTACCCGTTGTAGGTAATCTTCATCTATCAGGTCATCCTGACCAAGTATCGTTACATATTTACCTTTAGCCAGTTTGAAAACAGCATTAAATGAATCGCCGATTCCAAGATTCTTGCCTTTTACGACTTTTACTCGCTTGTCCTTTATTTTGGAGAGTTCAGTTAATGTATTGTCTGTTGAACCGTCATCGCGTACCACAATTTCAAATTTCTCTTTTAATCTGTCACCAGCCTTTATTGCACTATTTACAGCATTCTTGACCCATTTTCCACCGTTATACGCAGGCACAACAATTGACAATAGCATTTCACTCTCTCCAAAATAAAAAACCCTCCCCCAACATGAGGGAGGGGTGTTGCGATTAAACTCCTGAAATCAGGTTTAGACTCAGCAACGCACTCCGTAAAGAGTAGGCATTCCTGATTGCCTCTTGTTGCGTCGGGTTGAACGATACCCCGGCAAATAGCCCGGAAGTTACCGCCGCTCCCGTCCCTGGCCCTTGAATCTGGACATTGGCCACCGTATAGACCTCAGATGGGACATTGATACTTGAGGTCGTAAAGTTGCCATAAGTCACAGCCAGGGTATTAGCAGCCGACACACGAGCGTTCAGAATCGCAATGCCAGCAGTATAAGTTGGCTTGTTCACGATCACACTCGAAGACACCAAGAGACCAGTAACAGTCGTTGTGGCCTCTACCGTCGTGCTTGCAGCGCAGGTCGTCGCATTCAGCGTCGGGTAATACATCTGCACCGGATTCAACGGGGTTTGGCGCAGGATAGTAACTGCATAGACCTCATTGCTCGTAGGTGTTTGCGTCCCGTTCGGAGCCATGTACTTGACCCCCATGACACCGGCGCTAGTAACGCGCATTCCAATGACCGCTGTGCTGACCTGGGTTGTAGCCCCGGTAGTCCATCCCACAGCAACGTCGGTTCCGAGCAAACCCGTAATAGCGCTCGTCTGCTCAATGACACTACTGGCTGCAATCGCATTTTGCGCAGCAGGTACGCCATAAACCATGAATGGCGTAGTAGCGGTAATCTGCGGAATAAATGCGAAGTTGTAGGCTTCCGATACTGGAGTGAACCCAGCCGCTGTAGTTCCTGGATTGCCGATAGTAATCCCGACCTGACCTGAACCGATAATCCGCGCAGCCATCGTGGGAACAACGACAGTCGAACCGGCTGTTGTCTGAGCGGTAGGCTTGTTGACAATCACCGCATAGCCTGGAAGCGCCACGTTAGTTCCTACCGATACAATCACTTCCTGCGTTGATTGAGGCAGAGTCAATGCTGGTGTAACGGTAGCGGTAGCCGTCAACTGAGACGCCTTGACCTCGATTAAGTCATAAATATCCGATGCAGGGTTGATACTCGCATTGGTCAGATTGACGCTCTCGACTGTAAAAATGCCTGAAGTCGCGCAACGAACGCACGAAATCCCGAAACCGGCATTGTGGCTGGCCTTGTTGACCGTGAAGACGCTGGAACTGGACGAAGGCTGCCATGGGCTGCTGGTCAGTTGCAGAGTGCTAGTGACACTCGTGGTCTGAGAGATGACCGTGGTTGCAGCAGTTGCCGTGGTGTTCAACAACGCCTGATACTTGACCAGCATCGTCCCAGATGTCGAGTTTTGTTGCTGCGCACTCTGAGGCTGGTTATAGTTCACCGAAGGCGAAGGGTTAAGGCTGGATGGTTGTGGCACTGCACCAAGACCACTGGTAAAAGTAGTAATTGCTGATACGGTCTGGGATGCGCTGATAGTCCAGGTACCGATTGCACCAGCGCCAGTCTGGGCTGTTGCAGTGCCCATTGCGGTAATGGTTGCAGCGGTTACGTTCCCTGAAGTCAATGTCTGGCCGATGACGATGGAACCTTGGATGAGCGAAAGAACCGTCAGCGTAGTGCCTGAAATAGTACCAGTAAAGACTGCTCCATAGGGATCTTGAAAGAATCCCACCTGACCGCCGGGGCCGCCTACATAGAAAGGAGACTGCCCACCGCCAATCGGGTGTTCTGTGGTTTGTGTATTAGGTAATGCCATGATATTTCTCCTGTGAGTAGATTAAGCGGCGATGCGGCAAGCAAGTTCACCATACAACGGTGCCCATCCATACAACACATCTAAACGTGTCGGGATTGCATCATTATTGATAGTGTACTGTCGCACTACGCGGATGCTCAATCCGATTTCTTTGTCCGAAGCCCTTCCGGCAAAATGTACCCCTTCCGGCAGTTCCAAGTCGGCAACCGCGAGTGTGTACGCATTCCGATGGAATAGAATGTTCTGCGGGGACACGACAGCACCAGCCGTGGTCGAAGCGATGTTGAATGGCGTTACAGCAGCAGCAATCGCTGGCGAAGCCGTACAGTTCTGGAACTGACCGCCATAGATTAGTGCTGGGAATACCGTAACTGAGGTATTGCCGTTGGTCAAAGAAACAGTAGATTGCACGCAGAAGTTGCGGAGCTTGTTATTGCCATAAGCCTGACGGTTCTGCGGGTTAACCGCATATACACCGGCAATGGTGAAGACGTCGCCCACGTTCAAGGTGCCAATCTGAGTCGAACTGATGTTGATGGTCGAGGTATAAGTCCAGCCGGAAGCAAGACCCTGATTAGCACCGTTTACCGTAATAGCGCCTGCGGTGGTAGCCCATGCACCGAAAGTCTGGGAAACAACGTTCTGGTCTAATCTCCAGTTCATGCCGCCTGAGTCTCTACCCATCAATCCCTTGCGGTATTGCTCTGCAATGGTCGCATCAGGCACGAACAGGCCTTTCAAGCTGTCCACGATGGTAGCTGCTGTAAAAGGTTCAACGACTACTGCACGGCGTCCGTCACGAGGCGCACCTTCTGCGTCAAGATAGGCTCCAGCGGTCAGATAGGTGATAAGACCTGTAGGAGGCGTACCCGCCACACCGACGATGTTAGCGGTGTTGTTCTTCGCCATGACCAATCCATCACGGTCTATGCGATTTGCAAGTGCAGCAACACAGGGTTTTAGCACACGATCGCTGAACATATCAAGCGACAATGCCAAGTCCTGAGTCGTAAACTGCGTGTCAACGTGGAACTGTGTGTTAAGGACTACAGGGACGGAAGTCTCGTTAAAGTCCTCGACGTTCAGCGCAGGGCCGGAAGTACCGATGAAGCGACCCGGACGGCGGACGTTCACCGTGTTGCCGATTTTTGCACCTACTACGGCGAACTGGTCGTCATATTCCCTGTTCACCTCAGAGGTGAAGGTTAATTCATTTTCCAAAACCATCAAAGCTTCGTTTGTGATTTTGGAGATTGTTAGCATGGTATTGGCCATGATTATCTCCGTTAGTAATTAAGGTAAGTTTGCCTCGATTACATGGAGAGCTACATGGATACCATTTACGCATGGCTGCGGATTGATGCTGAATTACTTAATCTTGCCTGCTTTTCTTAACGCTTTCCATTCTGCGATAGTTCCAGTAAATTCACCATCTGCGCTTATCTTTTCAGCAGGAACAGAAGCGGCTTTCAAAGGTGAAATAGGAGCAGGAGCTTTGGAAATCCTTACTTCCTTTGTTTCCTTTGTTTCCTTTGTTTCAGGCTTTAACTCTATTTCCATCCTGCCTATTGCTCTGATAGCTTGTGAGATTGTCATCCTTGATAGATTCTCGGCTATTTCAGGATTTTCAGCCAGATGATATAAAATCTTTGGGCCTGCGTCGCTATCCAAAATAGCATCACGCACCTGATCGCTTACTTTTACCGTACTTGAGCTTATTTTATCGTCAAAGTCAGGAATTTCTGCTTTTACAGTCTTTAAGCGGTCATTCCATGCAGAAGCTATTTTTTCTTGCTCTGCCTTGGCAGTTTTTTCCTTGTCTTCCTTGTCGCGCTTCAATAATGCTTGTTGTGCAGACCATTCGGCAAGTTTCTCTGCATACTCGAAAGCATCCGTAAAATTGTTCTTATCAGGCTTTTGGTTGTTTTCAGTGGTCTCGGCTACCTTTGGCTCTTCCTTCTTCTCCAATGCAGCCAGACGTGCTTCTAGAGCTTCTCTAGCGGTTCTTTCACGTGCTGCTTCTGCTCGTGCTTCCTTGGTCTGCTCGGTCTTAAGGTGAATCCTATATCCGGCATGATTCTTGTCCACCCATTTACCGTGGAAAAATACCTGCCCTTCCTTGGTATCGCCTTCTACAGGTGCAACTTCTACGATTTCCTCATCCGTTGAGGTTTCCGGTTCTGTTTTTGTTTCTTCTACTACTGGTGTTTCATCAGTCTTTGGGGTTTCCGTCATCCCCATACGTTGAGCCATAAACTCAGCCCTATTTTCACTTGTTACCAAGTTCGCTGCTTCTGCCATTGGTCACTCCCACGAGTTGCCGGAAAACGTCCGGTGCGATTAATTTGGAAAATATGGAAGGATACGTGTTTCCATGTATTCTTTATATTCTTCATAAGTACAAGAATATGCCGTATCCGTCAAATATAAATTACAAGCATCAATTTTCCTATTTAGATTATTTTTTAATTTCCATTCTTCTTTGGTCTGTCTTATCTTTTTTCTAAATATTCTCTTTAAAAATAGAAATATATTCATACTGCTTCCTTCGTTGATTGCCTAGTTAAATTCTTAGCTCTTAATCTCTCCACTTTTGCTTTAGTTATATCATCTAATGGCTGCATTGTTTGTGATGGGCCTTCTTTTCTCATATCTTGTGCCATTTTTTCATATTTATCTAAATCATCTAGAGAATGAACTGGATGTACAAATTGATTATTAAATACACCTTTAGAATGATTACTAAATCTAATTGGGTCTCTTATAAATCTTTGTGTTTGTGGATCATGTATAGTTACATAACTAGATGGCCCTGCTTTACTTCCAGAATGATCTATGCCAACCTGAAAACCTTGTTCTCGTAGTCTTTTTGCAAATTTTTCAGCTTCACCTTGTATTAAATCCCGTCCTTTATTTGGTAAACCTGTAGTATCTAAATAAGACTTTTTTAATTCGCCTTTCCTTTCCATTTCAGCCTTATCAAATTCAGCCTTATTAGCACCAATCACGGTAGGCATAATTAAATTGCTCTCTCTTCAGTCTGTTGTTCTGCCTCTTTTGCGGCTCTTTCGTTGATTTTAGCCAATAACAGGGCAATATGCCCTTTGATTTCTTCCACAGTCATCGCTGAATGCGCCTTGGTTTCGGTATCAAATCTCTTGGTCGCATCATTCATCTGGGCTTCCTGTGAATCTTGTTTAGCCCAAGTCTCGGTATCGTGAGCTTTTCCAGTAACCCGCATCAATTCACGTTTGGTCTCATTGTCCTGCTTCATCTGTTCTAGATTAGCCTTGTACTTTATTTCCATTCCGGCAGCCTGCAATTGTTGCTGCACTTGCTGTAGTTGCTGCTGTAACTGTTTAATCATCATCTGTGCCTGCGGAGGAACGTCAGATTTCTCGTCAATCTGACTTAATGGATTCATTGCAGCCAGACGGTCAGCTATTACCTCCGCACCAGGGAAATCAGAGTTTCTGAAGTACAAATCACCAATGATCTTCATTATCTCAGGTTCAGCCATTAGCGGAGCCATAGCCTCAACGGCTTCAATCCTCTTGCTGTTATATCCGGGGCCGGTATCCATCACTACATCATATTCACCAACCTTGACGTTGTTTTCTATTACTTGGCCTTCGGCAGTAGTCTTTTGCTCGTTGATCGTAATCAGGTCAGGTCGGCCATCATCCCCAATTATCCGCATTACCCGTTCTTCATCATAAATCTTGGGGATTAAGTCGAGGATAATCCGTCCAGTGTGTTGAATAGAACGAGTAAGGTTATCGTAAAAGTGGAATGTAGAATTATCGGACTGTTGTTTTTCAGCATTCAAAGCCTTCCCGGATACGTTCCCTGCTATCCTTTGGGCTGGGTCAACTACTCCTAGAACATCCCTAAGATTACCAGTGGCCGTCTGTAAAGCCTGCAATATCCCTACCGGAGGTGGTTCAGGTTGCAATCTCTCAGGTGGAGGAGCTGGTTGCCCGTTAATATCCGTCTGCTTATAGCGCAACGTCTGGGCAGAGGTCATATTGGCACGATTCCATTCCGTCTCGTGCCCTTCATCCTGTCCCTCTGCCATCACCCATTTGGCCTTTGGCGCAAGGGCGATGGACTCGGTAGCGGCAGATTCCCAATAGTTAATCATCCGCTGCGGGTCTTTGCCAAACCTCACCATCCCGAACTTATGGCGTTTTCCCTCTATTACTGCGATATTTCCATAAACTGGGACTATCGGGATAAACCGACCTGCCCAATCTCGCTCTTCCAATACATCCATTGCCGTGACCTTAGCCCATTTCACCTTGCGCTTCCAAGAGTCTCGTTCTCCTACGATGCTAATGCCATAAGATGCCAATAGTTCATTAGGAGGCAGTTCATCCTTCCAGACAGCCTCTTTAGTGGAAAGCATCACCAATTTGGCTTTGGTACGCTGAATATAGAAATACTCGGCTATCCGTATATCTTCCTTGGTCACCCATTCCGGCGAAGTATCACCTGTCCCTCTATGGCTGAAATTGGAACCATCGTCAAAGCCAGGATATTCCCTCCTAAAACGTTCCTTGCTGATTACATCAGTTACCATGCACTTATCAGCATCCGAACCATCAGGCAAAGTGCTATTAGGATCCCAATATACCGTGAATGGGTTATCTATCGCATCAATATAGATTTCCTGGTCGAAACTGTCTTCTCTCACATAATCCGTGTTTACGCGCCAATATCCCCATCCAGACTTAACCGCCAAGTCGAAAGCCGTGTCATAAGCGCTATCAGCATTGGAATTGACCTCTATATGCCTGCAAAGCCCAGTAATTACATCAGCTATCTTCTTTGTCGCCTGGGTATTAGTGGGATGCACTTTGATACGTGGTCTCTGCTGTCGTTGCTGGTTTGATACTTGCCGGCAGAATCCATCCAATTTGTTTATGACTAGACAAGGACGAGAATCAGCCTCACGTTTGCTATTAAGGTCAGCTGGCCATTGGTCGCCATTCACGAACTTCAGGTCATTTACCGCCATAGCGCGGTTATAGCTATCCGCCTCCGACGACATTGTTAGGAACTCTTGGGCTTCCTGTATCAGTGCTTCCGACATGTTGACTTTAGCCCTAGAAATTCACGTATCTTTTCTTTGTTAGTATGGGTTTGTACAGCTTTTGCCAAAGGAATCAATTTTTCTATAGGCAAAGGCAAGTGCAGTATTTCTCGTTGTGGTATTCCATTGTGCAAATTAAGCTTTCCAGTGAAAATAGGGTCGGCATCACTAAAGTCGTGTGGTGTGCCATTTTCGTGCGGTTTCCCACATACTATGCAATTTTTAGGGGGGCTGTTAGTAACTTTGTCCATT
>CAIOZP010000051.1 GCA_903862805.1 uncultured Fibrobacterota bacterium | reverse complement strand
CAGATGGTAAAGGCCTGAGTTTCGGAAGAGCAGTTTTGTGCGTGATGGAAGATCGCCGGTTTCGTTGAGGATAACGGCGCGAATCAGCGCCGATGTCTCGAAGGATCGGCATTGCGATATGGATTTCATCACGCAGTTTCTGGCGATGGCCGGAAAGCGGAAGCTCAACGATGTTGTGTCGATTACCACCGCGGATTCGGCTTCGAACTTTGCGCAGAATCCGGCAGCATCGCCCCATGATGTTTCGTCGAAAGAGCCCGGAATGTCGGGGCCGCGCAATGGTTTTATCATTCCGCAAAGACGAAGTTTTCCGTATGATGGAACAAAAGAATAAGACGAAACGAGAATTACCTTTTTGTCAAGCAGAGACAATGACGATGAATCGACCCGAAAGAAAAATCTTGTACCAGATTTCGTCTCGACCGGAACTGCGGCGATGTCGCCGGCAATTGTTATCGAGGAAGAATCATTGGGGATCGATGATGCGAAATCGGTGGAAGATTTTTTGTCCGCCGACATGAGAATGAACCCGGCTGCGATCCAAATAATCCATCTGAATAAAACCCTGTTTACGATTACCCCTGTGATTGACAAAACAAAAATGACAGCGAATGGGAATGGAGCCCTCACACAGCATAAAGACGAAAGGCAAATGCCGACAGCCAGCGCAGCAAAAGCGGAAAACGCCGGTAGCGCGAGTATCGAAGGATTGTTGTCTGAAATTTGTTCTGCGGCTTTCATCATCGTATGAAAAAAATGTATGTTAGACAAGCAAGCAGGTACGACAAAAAGATACATGTCGGTCTCGCAGGGGTGATAATGGATCGCGAATTCCGGATGATGGTTTCCGACAAAGGGAAATACCGGATAATGAGGTTGTCCGGGGCTTTCGGCTCGTCTGAAACGGGGAACTTCAGGGCAAAGCTTGCCGGATTTTTTGATGATGCGGTTACAAGCCGCGAGGAAAACGTTGTGATTGATCTTTCGGGACTCACCTTCACCGGACTCGATTTCGTAAACGAGATCTGCTCGCGGCGTCGCCAGCTTGACGGGACGCGACTGCGGCTTTCCCTCGTGACTCCCGACCGCATGAATCACGAACTTTTTGAGATGACCGGTTTGAGTTCGCTGTATCCGGTTTATGATACCGAAGATAGTTTCGTCGTTGACAGAATCGGAGTTCCACAGTGATCGACATGTCCGGCAAAACGATTCTCGTAGTTGACGATGATGCCGACATGTGCGCACTGATCGGTGAGTACCTTTCCGAATACTGTGGGTACAAGGTTCTCCAGGCGATTGACGCACGTGAAGCGCTTGAGAATATCCTGCCGAGCAACGAGGTCGATCTTGTAATATCCGACATAAACATGCCCGGCATGAAAGGCTTCGAGCTTCTCCAAAAAATAAAAGATCGCTGGCCGAAGATCCGACGGATTCTTATCACTGCCTATAATGTCGAAGATTACATCCAGCTTGCAATGGCGCACGATGTCGGCAATATCTTCGTAAAGACAACGCCGTTCAATTTCGAGGAACTTGCAACGGTGCTTGCCAATCTTCTCGCCAACGATATTTTCGGTGCAGAGCGTCACATGAACGAGCCATACGAAACGCGGTCGATTCTTGTCCGACGCGGAGACCGGCTCGACGAAATCGCGACGGGCATCATTGACATGATTCCAAACGTGGCAAATCCACGAAAGCTGGAACTCGTTCTTGTAGAACTCATCAACAACGCGGTTTTCTACGGTATCCGTGGCGAATCGCCTGAACACAAGGAGGAGTGGAACCACAACTTCACTCTCGATGTAGATGACGCGGTCACAGTCAAGCTCTTCTGGGATGATTCCAAATATGCAATAGCCATAGCAGACAAAGGCGGTCTGCTCACAAAGCAAAACGTGCTATACTGGCTCGACCGTCAAACATCGCGTGACGAAACCGGAATGCCGCTCGGACTTATGGACAGCCACGGGCGCGGCCTCTTTATCACGCGCAAATATATAGACAGAGTATTGGTCAATATTGATCCGGGCAGACGCACCGAGGTGATTGTCATGAACTATTACAACGAACTTTTCAGCGGGTACAAGCCCTTATACATAAATGAGCTCTGAACTTGTTGTTTCATCTAAGGTACCAAGGAACAAGGCGGGGACAACGAT
>CAIOZP010000050.1 GCA_903862805.1 uncultured Fibrobacterota bacterium | reverse complement strand
GAACTTCTTTGCGGATGCAAGACCCATCTTCGACTGTGTCAGCGTAATCGCTGCCGTCAGTGTTGTCTTGCCGTGGTCAACGTGGCCGATCGTGCCCACGTTCACGTGGGGTTTGGTACGCTCGAACTTTTCCTTTGCCATCAGGTCCTCCTGAAGTTTTGTTTAAACTATTCTACCGATTTTTCTTAGTATCGCATCTTGAACCGATGCCGTAGTTGCCGCGTATCTCTCGAACTGCATCGAGTAGGAAGCTCGGCCCTGAGTCAGAGATCTAAGCTGTGTCGCGTACCCGAACATCTCGGAAAGCGGCGACTCTGCATCGACCAACTGATTGACAGGCTGAGGAAAAACCCCCATCACCCTGCCACGCCTCATGTTGAGATCGTTTATCACCGCTCCGACAAATTCGTCTGGAGAAGAAACCTCGACCTTCATCACCGGCTCCATGATCGCTTGGCCCGCTTTTGCACACGCCGCTCTGAAAGCAACAGATCCAGCGACCTTGAAAGCGACATCCGAAGATTCGTCTTCGCGGGCCTCGATTGCCAGAAGCTTCACGCGCACGCCGATCACCGGATATCCGGCAAACTCTCCGCCGGTCGCGGCCTCAGCCACCCCCTGACGAACCGCAGCCGCAAAGGCCGCAGGACAAATCTCGATCGGAAGCTCATTGACAAATGCTACTTCCGCAAGATCCGGATCGGACTCGACAGCAAGCTTGACTCTTGCGAATTGCTGCTTGCCTGCGATCATCTGTTCCAAAGAACAATCTTCTGTAGCAGATCCGGTAACCGTTTCGCGGTACGAAACCTGCTGACGGCCGGTCTGGACATCCACGCCGAATTCACGACGGAGACGATCTACAAGAATTTCTAAATGAAGTTCTCCCATTCCGGAAATGATCCGCTGGCCGCTCTCGCGATCGACACCAACAGAACAGGTCGGATCTTCGTCGGATAATCTCGAAAGCGCTTCGACCAGTTTGTCTTCGGCCGTTGCATTCCGAGGTTCCACCGAGATCGCAATTACCGGTGAAGGGAAAACCATTTTTTCAAAGACCACCTGATTCGCAGTCACACACAGCGTATCGCCGGTTGCCGTGCTCTTCAGGCCGACCACTGCCATGATTTCTCCGGCTTCAACAAGATCTACCTGGTCACGCTTATTCGCATGCATGCGGAAGATTCTTGTCAGGCGCTCTTTCGATCCGGTTCTCGGATTGACAAGCGCATCTTTGAAACCGGCAGCGCCGGAGTAACATCTTATGTATGCCAGACGACCCAAGTGAGCATCTGACGCAATTTTAAAAACCAAAGCAGAAAAGGGTTCCTTCGTGTCAGGCTTGCGCTCAAGCGTTTCGCCACTGACTGGATCTATCCCATGAACAGTTCCGCGATCTAATGGTGATGGAAGATAATCCAGCACCGCATCGAGCAACTGTTGAACACCCTTGTTCTTATAGGCCGATCCGCAAAGTACCGGACAAATTTTTCCGGCTATTACCGCTGATCGAATTGCAGAACGGACAAGTTCTTCGGGAATAACGGCTTGTTCAAGAATCGCTTCCATCAGGGCGTCGTTAAAATCGGAAACACTTTCGAGGAGAAGCTCGCGATGCATCTGTGCATCCTCGAGAAGGTTCTCGGGAATGTCGGATTCAAGGACGTTTGTGCCCTGCGAAGATTCGTCGTATCGATATGCCTTCATGGAAACAAGATCGATAACGCCTTCAAACTGCGACTCGGAACCTATAGGAATCTGGATTGGAATTGGCTGGATAGTGAGTTTCT
>CAIOZP010000049.1 GCA_903862805.1 uncultured Fibrobacterota bacterium | reverse complement strand
CACCTTGATGGCTGCAATGAACGCATTTCCCCAAACACTCTCTACACCGTATGTTCCGAATATTACTGAGGTATCCACCGAGTTTACCGTGTCAGATGGGAGGCCGAGATTGACCTTCGCCTGATTGACTCCAGGAGCATCGTTAACCACAGCGGTGTATTCGTAGAGGCGACCGACAGTTTCTCCAGTCAATTTCCATTTTGGGAAATATGTGGCGGCACTGATGTTGATGATGTCACCGAGTTTTGTGATCGTGTATTTGAATGTCATTGCGGTGGTGCTGTCAGCAAGAGCAAGAATATTCTGTGAAATTGTCACATTGACGGTGCTCTTGTCGCCGACCTTGTTGAAGCCGATCTGCATTTTTAATGAATCGGTTTTCAGAGGTGAGTCAGTGGTCGGCAGGAAATACTTGACCCATCCGCTCGGACTTGTCGAGTCGCCATTGAAGGCGGCAGAAACCACCGTTCCGTTGGCCGATTTGAATATAGCCGTGTATTTGAGTGTACTGTCAGCGTTGTAATAACCGATGGCAGAATCGCCATTCGGTGCTCCGTAGGTGAATGAGCCGTTAGTTTTGATATAGGTCCAAGGCAGATTTATGGCAAAGGATTTTATGACCTTCTTGGCTGAAATTTCTCCTTTGCAAACAAGCTGATCTACAAACCATGTCTGCATGCGGACAAGATTATAGGAGCCGATTGCCGGGTCGTAAGCGGGCGAACCATGAGTGGCACTGATGCCGGTTACTGTATCTGCAATTGACGTTGGCAGATCAACAAGGCAACCTGCAGCAGCAGAGATTCTGCTATCGCCATTGTTTTCGGCTGCCGGTGATACGGTTTTGTTTGCACATCCTGACATTATCACGACAGCAAAAGCCGGTGCTGTAAACATCATAATTCTTTTGAGACTCATTTCGGATCCTTTCGTTTCGGTTTGATTGAAACTCTCTTCCGCAGTGGCCAACAGCAGAGGATTATTTCGGTTGGTCTATTACAAGGTTTTTGGTTGACAAAGGAGAATTCCATGAGACCGTTCTTGCGATGTTCTTTACACCTATGAGCGGTTGGAATTTTGGAACAGTATCGGAGATGTCGCCGCTCGCCGCGTATCCACCGGCTTTGAAATAGACTGGCGGTTCGAGCTTAGACACGATCTTTACAAAGTGCAGAAGTCCGGCGTATGAGGAGTTATTTGTAACGCTCGTATCGTTGCGGTTGATTGCAAGGTAGTTTCTCATGTTGGCAACTGTCATTGAATTCACGCATGTGTCGGAGCGCCATGTGGAAGAGTCTGTTGCAAGAACTTCGGTAAGTGTTTTGTTGTCGAGATAAGAAGTGGCAAGAACTCTCTTGATTGGCGAGCTCAACTGCGGAACAAGTGTCATGATGAAATACGACCAGTACACATTTGCGGCGCTGTAGTTAGTGAGAACCGTGTCGGTTGTATCGTTGACGCCGATTGAATCGGGTGCTGGCAGGGCCAGCGATACACGGCATACGTTTGCTTCGGTATCGGCTACGGCGATGTAGTCGAAGCAGATTCCGCGGCTTTGATTGGCCGAATGCAAGTCAACAAGATTCGGATGATATGAACATGCCGCAACATGAACTTTAGTTCCGATCTGGCGCAGCTCATAGCGGTATTTTGTGCCGATTGACGAATCGGAAGTGGCGGTTGGGTTGAGTGTCAGCGTTACTGTCACATGCCTGTCGCCAGTGAGAGATCGGCTGTCAAATTTCACGTCAATACGCATGTCGGAGGATTTACCGTCTGTTGAATTCTGTGTGTAGTAATAGACTTCACCGTGGGGATTTATGGTG
>CAIOZP010000048.1 GCA_903862805.1 uncultured Fibrobacterota bacterium | reverse complement strand
GGGGAACTGTTCCTTGATCTTCTTTAGATCGGCTTCGCGAGATACTTTCATTGCGTCCTTCTTTTTGTTTTCAATGTTTGCAAGCAGAGAATCAAATTCTTTCTGATCGGCGGTGAAGGCATTCGCCTTGTCGCCAATGCGCTTGATCGTGACAGAGACGATCGTGTCGCCCTGTTTGATCGACTTCACGACATCAAGTCCTGTGGTCACATGACCGAAGACCGCATGTTTGCCGTCGAGATAATCGCAGGCAGCAAGCGTGATGAAAAACTGGCTGCCGTTCGTTCCGGCTCCTGCGTTTGCCATTGAAATGATTCCAGCATCGCTGTGAACAAGGCTCGGATCGAATTCATCGGGGAAGTTGTAGCCTGGTCCTCCGGTTCCATTGCCTTTGGGATCTCCGCCCTGAATCACGAAGTTCGCCACAACACGATGAAACAGAAGTCCGTCGTAATAGGGTTTTCCGTCGGCGAATGCCGAATTGTGGATCTTGCCTTCGGCGAGTCCGACAAAATTAGCAACCGTGAGCGGAACCTTTTCAAACTCCAGCTTGAGTTCGATGTCGCCACGATTGGTTTTGATCTCCGCGTACAATCCGTCCTGCGTTGAAGCCACCGCTTTCTCCTGTTTTGTATTTGTGGTGTCCGTTGCCGATGCGATTCCGGTGCTCACGCAAAGGCAAAGCAGTGCGGCCGGAAAAATTCTGTTCAGATTCATCTTACTCCCGTTCAGTCGAGATCAAATGGTGAAATATAGTCGCCCTTTATAGAAGAAGGATCCTGCTTCGCTTTGAAGAACTGTTCGTCGAGATCCTTTTTGCGCCGATCCTGATCTTCCTTTGCCTTGCGGAAAGCTTCGTCGAGTTCCTTGCCACGATTGGCCTGTGACTTCACAAAGGAAGACAGATCCATCTTCGCCGCCGCCTTGCCGCCCTTGTGAACAACAGGCTCGATTCCCGATACATCAACGACAATAATCTCTCCGCAATGCGGACACTTCAGTTCTGTTCCGGCCACAGATCCTCCCGTCATTGAACCGCCAGCAAAATACTACTCGCGCGCAAAGTGCGGAAAAACTGAATTAGCCAAGCTTTATCGGGAATTTTTCATTATATTCAATCGTGCGCACCCGACCGTTTGTGAAGGTGCGAGTTCTTCCCCCGGGGAAAAGAAATGAATCTTGAGCCAAGAAGCCTTAACGGCTACACTGTGATCGACATTGCAGGCAGGATCAACCGCCTAAAGGATTCAACAGCGTTGCGCGCATTCGTGAAGGGTCTGCTCGAAAAAGACACCCTCCGGATAGCGATAAACCTCAAAGAAGTCTCTTATCTTGACAGCGGGGCTTTGAATGTCCTTATTTACTGTCACAACACACTCTCGAAGATCGGCGGAAATCTGGTTCTTTTCGCTCCAAACCACTATGTAAGCGATGTGCTGAACGTGGTCGGGCTTGATAAAATTGTAAAAATTTTTCCCTCTGAGGAGGAGTTCGCCAATGGTACGGTTTCTTAAATCAGCGGTTCTGCTCGGTGTGCTTCTTGCCTTCACCGGCTGCTACAACAAGGAATTCATCAAGCCAAACCAGACACAGATCGAAACGTATCTGTCTCAGCACAACGACCTGTCTAAACTCGACAAGTCATGTATCGAAGACGGGCGTTTCGAGGTCGGCATGGGCCCCGAAGTAGTAAAATTCTTGCTCGGCGAGCCAAAATCCATCGAAACAATCCAGCAGCCTTGGGCCAAGCAGGAAAAATGGACTTACACTCGCGGTCGCGTGAAGAAGGAATTCTACATCGAAGACAAAGGTGT
>CAIOZP010000047.1 GCA_903862805.1 uncultured Fibrobacterota bacterium | reverse complement strand
GCTGCTGGCGGCGGCCGAGGTTGAGCTTCTCGTCGATCTCAACAAGTGCGCGCTTTGCCTCGTCGCGGTTGAGCATGCAGATTTCTTTTTCGCCGATGACCTTGTCGTACTCGGTTCTGAATGTCTCTGCCTCGACGGAAAGTCTTTCGATTTCCTGACGGCGTTGAAGCAGGCCGGTCTGTTCCTTCTTGTGCGCACCTGCGGCAACAAGTCCAGATGAGCGACAGATCGTTCCATCGGCAAGCGAGACAACCGCGCCGCTCGACGAAAGCTTACGGGCAGAACTAATCGCCTGATCTGAAGTTTCGCAAACGTAAAGTCCGGCAAAAAGCGTATCGGCAAGTGCACCCATCCCATCGGGTGTTTTTACGAAATCGCGAATGGCTCTTGCGCCATCGACAGTGATGTTGCCGTTGACAGATGAGAATCCACCTTCAAGCGAAATCATCAGCGCGGTTCCGGCTTTTTCGGCTTTGAGATTTTCAATCGCGGCAAGCATGGTCGCATCGTTTTCGAAGACGAGCGTTTGAATCGTGTCGCCAAGAATTTTTTCAACAGAAGCAAGCATCGATTGGTCGTCAACACGAATGAAGTCGGCGGCAATGCCTTTGAGTCCGGCCGGTTTTCTCTGAACAATGTGCTTTACGCCTGGACCAAATCCCTCGAAACTGGCGTTAAGCCCTTCGAGGAAACGAAGCTTCGCCTTTGCGGCATCGATCTTCGCCTCGAGCGTTTTTTCTTGACCAACCAGGCTGTGATATTTTTCTTCTTCGCGCTCAATGCGACCGCGCAAAACCTCGCGGCTCTGCATTTGCGCCTGCAAATTTTCGGAGGCCGATTCGAGCTGACGACGCGACGAAACGAGACGTTCCTCGTACTCTTCGATCCGTGCTTCAAGCGAGCGAAGCTCAGCCTCGGCGCGATCGACACGCTCCATGCAGGTCGAAAGCTGGGTGCGGGCGTTGTTCAGTTCAATTTGGCCACGCCCAGATTTGTTCACAAGATCGAGCTGTGCGGCCGCGAGTTCCTCGACACGTTCGCGCTGAGCACTCATGCGGGAATCGAAGTCGCCGAGTTCACGGCGGGCCGAGTCAACTTTTTCGTTGGCTTCGACAAGCTGCGATTCGCGTTCGACAATCGCTTTTTCTATGTTTGAAAGAAGCGCGGCTTTTTCGGAGCGCTGCGTTTCGTATGTGTCAAGCTCCTGTTCGTAACGGGCAATCGCCTGCTTCTGGAAAGCGATATTCTGCTTGGCCATGCCGACCTCGCGGTCGGTGGCGTTGATCTTCTCGCCTGCATCGGCAACATTGCGACCGGCGATTGTCACTTCGGTTTCCTTCTCGACGCGGGCGAGTTCCATGCTCTCGACACGGCTTTCGTTTTCGGCGATGGATGCACGGAGCATTTCCACCTGGGTCTCAAGCTCGCCCATTTTGGCCGTACGTTCGTCAATTGACTGCGACAGCGAAACAAAACGACGGTTTTCGTAACCAAGTTCGATAGATTTCAGATCGTCGAAATACTGCTTGTAACGATGAGCCTTCTCAACCTGACGCGAAAGCATGTTGACATAACGCGACTTTTCCTGAACGCGGTCGTTGATGCGCAGAAGATCCTGCTTGGTACGATCGAGTTTGCGCTCGCTCTCGCGGATCTGCTGCTTGTACTTGCCGATCCCTGCGGCCTCTTCAAACAGTGTGCGGCGTTCATCGGTTTTGTCGGACAGGATGCGGTTGATCATCCCGCTCTCTATAGTTGTATAAGCCGAGCTGCCAACGCCTGTGTCGAGGAAGAGGCTTTGAATATCGCGCAGACGTGACGGCGCTTTGTTGATCAAATATTCGCTATCGCCGCTGCGATAAACACGGCGGGTGATTGCGACTTCGGCAAATTCTATCGGCAGAATGCCCTTGTTGTTCTCGATTACAAGTGTGACCTCGGCCATCGCAAGTGGAAGGCGGCGCTGTGTACCCGAAAAAATGACATCCTGCATGTTGTCGGAACGGAGAACCGAGGCTTTCTGCTCGCCAAAGACCCAGCGGATCGCGTCAACGACGTTGCTCTTGCCGCAACCGTTCGGGCCGACAACCGCGGTCATTCCCTCACCAAAACGAAGTTCTGTCTTCTCCGCAAACGACTTGAATCCAAAAATCGACAGCTTCCGAAGTACCATAAACCACCTTTGCTTTTGCTTTTCCAGCAATCTGCCGGAAATTCGCCTAATCCGCTTTTTTATGGGCAAGACCCAAGATGTCGGCATCGATCAGGGAGGAAGATACAACATATTGTAAAGGCCGTCAAGCAAGGGCGGCAAGAAAGTCGGCAAGTTGTCCACATTCGGGGAAACCGGCTTGTTAGCTCAATATTTTTTTCAGGAAGTAATTAAGGATGATGATTTGCCATTTGCCCAAGTGTCGTTGTCAGGGATAATTCAACCGCCGCAGGGGGATTTCTTTCGGATGGTTTTCTTTAAATGTATCCATTAGAATACCTTAAATTGCCTTTTTTTAAGATTTTCGGAGAAAGGGAAGAAAATCTTCCGTTAGGGGCGCTTGTCTGAACTTAACTTTAGACAACTGCGACGATTGTTGCAACAGTATGGTACAGAAGGGCGAGGGGGCATATATGTCAGTAAAAGCAGGAATCCGCGCGGTCATTGTGATGATGGCCTTTTGTTTTCTTCCGGTGGCGGCGCAGACTGGTGACAGTTTGTGTACGTATTTGTGGGATAGTTGTAACGGCAATCTCAAGTGTATTACGCCGTCGCTCTGGCAGGATACGACGATAGTGGTTCCGCAGACTGTGACGAGGATAGGGAAGGATGGGTTGAGGCTTTGCCTGGCAGATAAGGTCGTAAACTCGGGATTGCCAGACATTGTTTACATAGTGGATATGTCTGGAAGTATGACCGGATCTACAGGCAGTGATCCAAACGGAATGAGAGCACCGGCACTGCAAGCTGGTTTCAAATATCAAGAAGACAGCCTGAAAGGGTCGTATGCTGGTTTGATCGGCTTCGGAACTACAGTTCTTACCACAGCTCCAGCAGGATTTCTTTATGGTCATGTTCAGTCTATGGTTGATGCCTCGACACATAAACCAATACTTGATACAGCTGTTTCACATCTGGCAGCCGATATGAATTCATCCGGACAAGGAACAAACTATAAGGATCCAATCGATACGGCAATCAAATGGCTTACCAGTAGTACAACCAGCCCGCATAAATCCAAAGCAATTATATTTATTTCTGATGGTCAGCCATCTCCGAGCTACACGGCAGCACAGGTAAACACGCTAGTCGCAAACGGTATTCCGGTTTATGGCATTTTTCTCGGTAGTGCTGGCGGAACTGCGTTGACTAACTTGGACAATGCTACTAACGGTAGTACGGTTGTTATCCCGACCGGCAAGACAGATACACTTGCTGCAGTTGTAAAGGGAATTGTAAAAAACATTATCAAGCCTTTTGTCTTCGATAGTACCAGTGGCTATGTTTCTAACGACACATTAAAAGACACTGTTCGGGTTATCGCATCAACAAGCGTGTCTCCCGGCGTTTGGCAAGTCGCTACGGCTGATATTATTCCACTGCAACCCAATGCAAACAGCATTAGCGTCATGGCGAAATACAAAACTTCTGACGGGACATCTGATACAACACTCAGCTTCTCATTCACCCTCAGTGTCAGCGGATTGGTTAATTCCGACAGCTGTTACAATTGTCGTCCATACAGCAAACTCGAAATCCTCCATCTAAACACAACACGCGCCGATACACTTTCATCCACCGATAACGGTTTTTATCTGCGCCTTACCAACTACGACCCTTGGGCACCTGAATCAAGCTGGGCAATAGTGAAGACACTGGCAGGAGACAGCGAGAGGGTGCTCTTCACAAAACCAACCAAGGTCGGGAATCAATACGTTTACCTGTCTCAGACCAGCTTCTCAATTGTAATCCCTCCAGTAAATGCGACAAAACTGAATGGCAATGTTCAGGCTCGTCAGCTCGATATTGTCTCCGTTAAATGGACACATCCAATTGACGACCGCGACACCGCCTCCGCAATGGCTTATGTCGTGGCAGCACCCGATAGTATCGGCCTCTTTGCGGCCGCAGGAAATCCTAAAACAGGCATCAAAAAGTACAAAAACCCACCGTTGACAGATACTCTTACCGCTGGAACACCTGCAAATATCTTCGCAAAGCTCTTTGTAGATACAACGTGGATGCCGTCATTCGAGAATACATCGGCAGCCTTTACATGGACCGTGACTGACCTGACAACCGGTCTGGTTGATCCGGCTCTTGCTGCAACGACCATCACCGGCTCGTCGATGAATATCACGGCGCTCAAGGCCTGGCATACGATAAGAGTTACATCGTCTTATACCACCACAGCGGGGACAAAACTCACGGCAGAAGCGCGGTTTGTTGTTATTCCCGGCAAAGTAATGAGCCTGACGATTGAGAAAAATGGTGTGAGAACCTTGGCTAATGAAAATGCAAAGACACCAATTGATCCGATAGAAATTCAGGCCAGTGTTTCGACTGATACCGTCTGGGGGATTTTACGTGATTCCATCGGCAACTGGATTTCGCCCGCGCTTGCGACATGGCGCGTGGATGATTCGACGGTTGCCTCTGTTGCGGTTCAAGCCGACAGTTCCGCAAAGCTCACAAAGGGCAGCAAAATATCGGGAACCACCGTGCTGCGTGCAAATGCCTACGGATTCTCCGACACGGCTGTGATTATTACCGATCCATACGACATCGATTCCATTTATATCGCGGTAAACAATGGTCACCTCACGAGAGTCGATACGGTTCGGATGACGGATGACATTGACACGACCTGCGTGCTTATGGGGCTTCGTTCCGATACTAAACAATGGATCGAAGTCGGAGGTACATGGAACATCACCGGCGGTCTTATGGCCAACGCAAATCTTGGTTTCGGGACAAACATGGTTATCTTACCAGTCAAACCCGGAACCGGAACGCTGAGTGCCGTGCAGGGAAGTCTCAGCACGTCGATCACGGTTATTGTATTGCCGGGTAACCCGTCGAAACTGGTTCTGGTGCATACACCGACCGATACGACGGCAAGCAACCCTTACGGCAATATTGCAAATCCCGATACAATAGTTGCGGGCGACACCGCTGCTCTTTGGGCAAATGTCTATGACTCACGCGGTGTGCTTTTGTCAACATATCGCTTGGGTGGAGCCAATGCTGCTTCGATTTTCTGGGCGCTCGGTGGAACCGGAAGCCTGAAGAGTGCAAACGGTGCTGGTAACGGCGCAACATCAACAGTTGCGGGAAGAATCATGACTGTGGACGCTTATATTCCGGGATTCACCGCGGCAGATACCGCGGCTATTTATGTAAAAGCAGGGCCGGTTGCAAAGATTTCAATCGAGTCGGCGACTGATCCATTGACTCTAAAGGCCACTGCAAATGAAGTGTCAACCGTAACCATTCCCGGAAATATCGCGAGGTCATCTGTTTTTGCGGTGCTTCGCGACAAGTTTGACAACTTTGTGGATTTTGCTACAAGTGCCGGATGGGTATCAAGAGACGATCAGGTGGCAACGGTGGCGGGTGGCAACAAGCTTGTTGGCGAAGGTGTTATTACCCGAATTGCATTTGACGATGCTTCCACTTATGTCCTCGCTTCGCAAAACGGGTTTGTGGACTCTGTGCAGGTTGTGATATTGTCGGCTTATTACGACTCGCTGCGAATCGAAGATGCAAGCGGTAATCAGCTGAACTCGATTACGGTACAGAATGGATCAAGCACCGACCTTATTGCCTGGGGCAAGCGCACCGACAATGGACTTTGGGTGCCGGTCGCAGTTACCTGGCATATAGATTCGACACTGAAAACCACCACCACTCCACCGGCGAGTGCGAATCTCTGGACGGTTTCTCCGGTCAATACCGGCAGCGGCCGGATCTGGATCACACTTGGCAGCGCGGTTCCCGATACAATCAACGCGGTGTTCCTGCCGGGCAATGTTGCGAGTGTAGTCATTTTTGACGCGACCGGAACGAAGCAGCTCTCCGGTACTCTCGATACAATTGTCGCCGGAGACACTCTCGGCATGACTGCCAAACTCTTCGACCTGAACGGCAACGAAATTCCCGTATATCCCGATACCAGCTATCACTGGAGCGACAGCGCTTCTTCGATATTCACGCTTACATCGATTATCGGTTCCGAAAGCGGCATCACAACCACAAGAGCATTTGCAACCGACGCGGTTATTGTTGCCGTTGGATCGATAAAGGCCGACCCTGTGCGTCTGATTTCAGTGGCCGGAAAGGTTGATCATGTCGTGATCGAAGCAAATCCCGATAAGAGTTTCAGCCCGAACTTCGATGCACCGCTCGATACATTGGTGCTGACTCCAAAGGATACCATCGGTCTGGTTTATGCGGTGCTTCGTGACAGGTTCGGCAACTATGTCGATCCATCAACAGACAATACATGGAACATTTTTGATACGACGCTTGCACGGGCCGAAAACGGATCAATCTCGATCGGTCAGGGATTTGTCTATCGTGTCAGCGACGGTATAACAAAGCTTTCGCTTGGCTCCGGCATTGCCGGTCTTGTTAAGAGCAGAGACACATGCGTCGTCAATATTCTCAAGTATTATTATCTCAGTCTCAGGATTGACGACAGCCTGATGCTTCCGATTACCGACACGCTCAAAGCTTCCACGAGCGACATCGTTACGCTTTATGCCGAAGGCCTGAGATCCGACACGAAGAAGTGGGAAATTGTGGCTGTTGACTGGGCGCTTGATGGTTCACTTCGTGCCACGCCGACGGCACCTTCGCGTCAGCCTCACTGGATTTTCACGCCCGATTCGACCGGTCAGGGCCACATAATGATTTCGATGAACAACGGCGTCACTGTTCCCGACACGATTCCTGCGGTGTTCACGATTGGCGATCCGACGAAGCTTACACTTGATATTCTCACACCCGACAGCAGCCTTATTGCAGGTCAAATTATCGACGGCAAGCTTGTACTCAGCAACATCGCCGGAGTAATTCCCGGTATCACCATTGCTGATGTGAAACTGTCCGATCTGTTCACGAGCGACATTGTTATCACCGCCAAGGGCGATACGCTGGTTCCTGTTTTCATAATCGGCAAGGACACCGTTCCTTTCGGCAGCACTCTCAAGAACGTGACATTCATCGACGGAGTTGCGCAGGTTCAGATGATTCTCTATCGTGTTGACAGCGCTGGAACCTCCGTGGTTTCAACAGTCAGCGACATCGCGTGGAAGAACAATCTTAGCGATACGACCATTGTAAATATCAAACCCGGTGTTATAGCAAGACTTGTAATAGCCGACATAAACGGCGTTCCCAAAGACACCGGTGTAATTCTGATTCCGTTTGGGACTCACATTCAGCTTACCTCCCGTGGCTACGACCTTTACGGCAACTATATCGGATTTGTCGCATCCGACTGGATGCCTGATGCCAAACTTGCGGTTCAGATTCCGAGCGTCTCCGCTTCGCGAATCTACTACATCAATCCGCAGATCGACACGTCATGTTCCGGAATTCTTACCGCCTATTTGAGTGGCGACAAGACTATTTCCGACTCGGCTTCGGTGCGGATAATTCCAAGACCGGCGACACTTCTGTCGGCAATTACCCGAGACAATAACGGCAACGGTCTTCTCGACACAATTGAGGTGACATTCGACAGACCGGCAGCCTACTTCGGAGAGCTTTCGCCAAGCGATATTACCGTGCGCGATACAATCTCCAATCTTCCATTGGCAGTTCTTAAAGTGGCTCCGTCAAAAGCCGACTCCAGTGCATTCATTCTCACTCTTGACGAAGGCGCGGCACCCGACAATCCGCAGACCGGACTTAGCCCGCAGCTGATTTTCAAAGAGAACTCCTTCGCTGCCAATTACGATACCCTCCAGTGTCGTGATGGCGCAGGGCCGGTTATCTGGCGAGCATACGCCCGTCCGTCCGATGCGGTGAGTGGCGCGCAGGAAGTCACGATAAAAATGTCCGAGCCGTTCACGGGGCCGAATGGCGACCAGTTCATCCGCGATGGCCAGACTCCGCCGAACACGCTCGTGTTGAGCAGGTTCAACGGCATCGACACCCTGAGAGATTCGACGAGACTTCTCGGCGCGTCGTTCCTGAGTCAGAGTTACGACAGTGCCAACTTCGTGATGGCCAAAGACTCACTGCTAACCCGTAACGATTTCCTCAGCATCACGATGGCGCAACTGGTTGAAGACCTCAGCTACAATCTGCCGCGTGCGAATAATCGGCTGTGCCCGGTCACTATTTACGATGCTCCGATGGTCGTGAAGTCAGGCCCGAATCCGATGGTTGTCTCAACTGACACCAAATCAGTGTCAGGCTTCCTCGGTGATTCATCTGATGTGATTATAGTGTCGCAGAAGATCATCAAAAGCGGCGGAACGCTCGTCAGCGCAGGCATAACGGTTCCAGTCGAAGACGGAAAGATCAGTGTTGGATCATGCTCCGGCAGATTCCTTGTCAACGATGGAATCGGAAACCTTGTCTATTCTCTAACGTCGTCCGACATCATTCCGGCATCGTGGCAGAACGACACCTACTACGGTAGCGAGGTTCAGCAGCATATTACATTCTTCTGGAACGGCCACAACAGTTCCGGCAAACCTGTGTCGCCTGGTATGTACCGCGTCAAACTGGTCATATCCGGAGGAATCAGCAAGGTCGCAACGACGGTGGTTATTGTAGCAAAATAGTTTTAAATTTGAATCTTTCGACAAACAAAGGGGAGGTGCGAACTTCCCCTTTGTTATTTTGGAGAGTCATCTTCGTCGGCAGATGCGAGTTGCGAATCGGCCTTCATCGCGACACGAACAACAATGAGAAATGGCGGGAATCTTTCGACTCCCGCCATTTTCATTCGGACAGATATTACCAGACGAAATCTGTTACATGATGAACAGCATCTCGCGGTACTTCGGAAGCTGCCACAGGTCGTCGGGCATGATTGTCTCAAGCTCGTCGACATGCTTGCGGATGTGCTGCATCTGAGGCTTTACTTCCTCGAAGAAATACTTGCACTTCTTTTCAAGCGAAAGGTCGTGAGACTTCTTGATCTGCTCATTGAGTTCCTTGACATTCTTGCGAATGTAGAAAATCTCGGCAGACAGCTTGCTGAAGAGTTCCTTACGGTCTTCAAGAGCACCGATCGGAAGAGCGATATCGTTATCTTCTGCAACATCCTTCAGAACAGAGAGGCTTTCGCCGATTTCTGTCTGGTATGTGTAAGCATCAGGAAG
>CAIOZP010000046.1 GCA_903862805.1 uncultured Fibrobacterota bacterium | reverse complement strand
CGGGATCGCGGGAAAAATTAACTGCTGTTAAAAAATTCGGCAAGCACTGACGGCATAAGCACTATTATTTAAACTGCTGCGCATGAACGCGGGAATGCCGACTAAGTTTCGTCGCGTTTTGCGGTCCTTCGCGGATGGACATGGTTACCAAGCCGTCACCATATTATTTTTTTGCTGTTTTTTTTCAGCAACAAAGAATCAGAAAATTCTTCGCACTGATTCAGCCTGAAAATCCTGCTCATGCGATTTTTTTCAAGAAAAATATATTCTTCGCGCTTGTTTTTTCTGTTTCAAATATTATAAGTATAGTTATTTATAATATTTAACATAATCAAGGATCGAGGTAAAATGGAAAAAATATCGATGAATGTCCTGCTGGTGCGCCGGAATGCGGCGATCAAAAACCTTAGCAGTGCAAAACCTTTTATTGAAGGGTCGCTGGGAAAAATCCGGGTGTCCTGCGGCAATCCGAACTGTCATTGTGCGCAAGGCGAAAAACATATCTCTCATATTCTTACCAAAAAAGTCAATGGCAAAACTAAAAGCACCTATGTGCCGGTAGACATGGTGGAGGAAGTGACAAAATGGATAGCGGAACATCGGAAAATAAAGAAAGCGCTGAAGGAAATATCGGAACTGAGCGAACAGCTAATCAAGGAGCACGTAAGCACCCGGCGGGCCGTCAGCAAAAATCTCGAGCGCCTGAACCGGTTACGGCAGACCTGATAAAACTGTTGCTTGATCATTATTTTCCGGACTTTAATGAGTTGCTGTCCGGCCTGCCGGACCCGCGTCTTCCCGGTCGGATCACCTATTCCAAGGAACATTTGTTCTACCTGGGCTTGTGCATGTTCCTGTTTCACTGCGGCAGCCGCAGCCAGCTTGAAAGTGAACGCCGGTCGGTCGCATTTTTCCGGAACCTGTCATTTTTAAGCGGCACGGATGAGGAGCGCGTCGCCTCCGTTGACGCCATGAATTATCTCATGACACTCATGAATCCGGCGAACGGCCTGGAACTGCTGGCCGGAAAAATGACCGGACGCCTGATTCGTTCCCGCGTCCTCGACAAGTCCCGCTCTTCCAATAGCGAGTGCATGATTGCCATGGACGGGGTGTGTCTTTTCACCCGTAAAGGGGAACATCCCAACTCCACGCACAAGAAACATTCCGGGGAAATTTCCAGTTACTACTATGCACTTGAAGCCAAACTGGTCACTGAAGATGGAATGGGACTGTCGTTGGCGACGGAATTCATCGAAACCGGCGAAGAGTTCAACAAGGAAGATTGTGAACTGAACGCATTTTACCGGCTGGCGCCATTATTGAAGGAGCGTTTCCCGAAATTGCGGATATGCCTGCTGCTGGACGGGCTTTATCCGAATAAATATGTTCTGGATATCTGCGAGAAATACAACTGGGGATATTACATTACATTGAAAGACGGCTGTCTGCCTCTACTTAACGAGGCGGCGGGAATCCAGATTAAGCGCAATCCGCAACAGTCTATTGACCACTGTCCGGGAAAAGGCGTGTTCCAGCATATTTCATGGGCGGTCAATTTAGATCACGAGGGGAGACGCACTTTTGTGCTGAAATGTCAGGAAACAAAAATTACCGGCGACGTGACCGAACGCAATACTTTCGCCTGGGTGACTGATGTCAGGCCCAATAAACATAATGCCGCAAGACTTGTCAGGGAGGCAAGACGCCGATGGGTAGTTGAGGAAGCATTTAATATCCAGAAAAACGGGGGATATGAGCTGACGCACAACTTCGGAACAATCGGATTTGCAATGAAAAACTATTACTATCTGCTGCAGATCGCGCATATCCTGCATCAGTTGATGGTAAGAAGTGACCTATTTCCAAAATTGCAGGCTAAATTCATTATGCGCGAATTCGGCTGCGATCAGGAGGGAATGAAAACCCTGCTGGCCTGCATCGCCGCGACGACGCTGGAGCACTTCCGCACCGCCAAAAACTTCGTCAAGCGGCTGGCCGAATCGTTCAGAAACCAGGTGTTCTCGGAAATGGCGACCGTTCCCGGCGCCATCGGCAATATCCAGATCCGGTTGAATACGTCTTAATCCACCCGTTCCGCAGTTGGTCAGCCGTATCCCCCGTTATAATTGAAAAATAAGGAAAGCGCCTCGCGCCGGTGACTATTCATCGAGCAACTGGTGACACGACGGCTGTTGGACTTCTTCAATTTTTAAATTTTAGTTTCATTCTTTTT
>CAIOZP010000045.1 GCA_903862805.1 uncultured Fibrobacterota bacterium | reverse complement strand
GGACGGTTCGACACCGCCGAGCTCGATGGACTTGCCGAATCGATGAACATCATGGCCGCTGAACTTGATGAAAGGATCCGGACGATCACGCGCCAGAAGAGTGAACTTTCTGCCATTTTGTCAAGCATGATGGAAGGCCTTGTGGCAGTTGACAAATCGGAAAACATCCTGATCGTCAACGATGCCGCTGCGGAAATTCTCGGCCGTCAGCCGGCAGACATGCACGGGAAACCGCTTGTCGAAGCGGTGCGCAATTCACGAATTGTAGAGTTCGTTCGCGAGCTTTCAAACAGCCAGACACCCATGTCCTGCGAGATGACAATTGTTGTTGGCGGCTTTGTCGAAAAATCGGTGGAGCTTCACGGCGCCGCCCTGCGGGGAGCCGACGGTGAGCGTCGCGGTGTGCTCGTAGTTTTTCACGACATCTCCGAACTGCGCCGCCTCGAAACTATCCGGCGTGATTTCGTGGCGAATGTCAGCCATGAACTGCGTACGCCGCTCACTTCCATCAAGGGCTTTGTGGAAACTCTGCTTGACGGCGCGGGAAATGATCCGGAGGATCGCACACACTTCCTTGAGATCATCAGATCGCATACCGACCGGCTCAACGCGATCATCGAAGATCTGCTGACGCTGTCGCATGTCGAGCAGCAGGAGATCATCGGCGGGGATGATTTTGTTTTTGAACCATCGCCTCTTGCGGCAATGATTTCCGATGTCGTGTCGGTCTTCGAAGAGCGTGCGGCAGGAAAGAACATCGCTCTGAAACACGGCGAAATAGCCGACATTTCTATCGACACGGTGAGAAATCTTTTCGAGCAGGCGCTTGTGAATCTTGTCGATAACGCGATCAAGTACAGTGCTGCCGGAACGGTGGTCGAGATTGGTGCGCAAATAGAAAACGGCAGCGCGACGATCAGCGTGATCGATCAGGGTGCCGGTATTCCTGCCGAACATCTGCCGAGGATCTTCGAGCGGTTCTACCGGATTGACAAGGCCAGAAGCCGCAAGCTTGGCGGTACCGGACTCGGACTCGCAATTGTCAAGCACATCATGAAGGTGCTTGGCGGAACAGTGTCGGTGAAAAGTGAACAGGGCAGAGGTTCAATTTTTACCCTTGTACTTCCGGTTCAGCGTGAAAGAGCCGACGATCCTGTTTCATGACTGTTTGCCGGGCGCAAATGTAATTTTCATTTGTAATTCGTAAATTGGTTTAATTGCAGGAAAGACCTGCACACTTTCAGGGGGACAAATGTTCGACAAGTTTTTCAATGAATCAGAATCCGAAGTGAATCCTTCGGAAGTTCTTGTGGTGATTCTCGGTGGTGGCGCGGGGTCGCGTCTATATCCGCTGACCAAGCAGAGAGCCAAGCCGGCGGTGAGTTTTGGCGGCAAGTACCGGCTGATTGATATTCCGGTTACCAATTGCATCAACTCGCGCATGAATCAGATTTTCATCCTGACCCAGTTCAACTCTTTTTCGCTGAACAAGCATATCTGGCAGGCATATTCGCGCGAGGTTTCCCGCGACGGGTTCATCGACGTTGTCGCGG
>CAIOZP010000044.1 GCA_903862805.1 uncultured Fibrobacterota bacterium | reverse complement strand
CTTTCACGCAGAAATCGAAGCCAACAGCAAGGGCCAAAGCAAAAGCGGCTCCGGCATCGGGAGGATTCAAGCCCGGCTATTTCATTGTCGGTGGACTGATCATTGCCGGACTTGTGTTCGCATCTGTCAAGCTTGCTCCATCGGCATTGGGTTTTGCTGATCGCGGTGCCGGTTCATTTAAGCGCTTTTGTCAGTCTGAGATTCGTAGCGTTACAAGAAAATTTGATTTCTCTCATAACGATTCACGCAGGATTGCAGGGATCGTCGTGAAAGGAATTTCGGTGCTCGATACATCCGAGGTTATCGGCCTCGCTTCACTTGACAGCGTGCGAGTGGCTGGTGATCTTAATGCTGGTCGCGTTTGCAAAAAACTTGAGGCATCCGACTGGATCGAGAAGGCCGATGTCGAAGTTGACAATGAGGCCCGTATCGTGATCACGGTTCACGAAAAGGTTCCGATGGCTTTTGTTGTGGCGAGCAGTGGGACAGTCTGCTTTACAGATGCGAAAGGCAGAATGTGGCCGCTGTCTGGAAGTCGCACCTGGGACATCATGCTTGCAACAGGCCTTTCAGACACGGTGAATGCGAGTGGTGCACGGCGCTTGACAAGTGCGGCACTCGAGCGGCTGAAAGATTTCATTGGCCAGAGTGCGGCGCTTGAGAAGCGCATCGGACGTAGTGTGGTCCAGGCCGATTTCGCTCCCGACAACGAGGTGAACATTCGCTTCGAATCGATGCGGACATCGGTGAGTTTCAATCAGGCAACAATGGTTTCGCGCTTCGCGCAGCTCATGGCAATTTTCGATAGAGCCTGTGCGCAGGATTCGACAAGACTGAACTTCTCCCATATAAATCTTTGCTACGGCAGCATAGCTTTTGCACGCATCGACTCGAGCGCAATTGTGCTCGCCGATGCCGCAACCGCAACGGGGGAATTGACAAAATGAGAATTGAATCACATGGAGGTCATAGATGAGCGGCAATGTATTTGTCGGACTTGACATAGGCACCACGAAGGTCGCCTGCATTATCGCAGAGGCCGATCGTAATGGCGAGCTCAAGATCATGGGCGTCGGCGTGAGCCCTTCAGACGGGCTTCGCAAAGGCGTTGTCGTAAACATCGACAAGACCGTCAAGTCGATACAGAAGGCGGTTGACGAGGCCGAACTCATGGCCGGTATCGATGTCACCGAGGTCTATGTCGGAATCGCCGGTGATCATATCCGCGCCATCAACAGCCGCGGAGCGATTGCAACCAAGGGCGAGAACAACGAGATCACACAGCACGATGTCGATCGCGCGATTGAAAATGCGAAAGCCGTTTCGATGCCGCGTGACCGTGAGATTCTGCATGTGATTCCTCAGGAGTTCATCGTCGATGAGCAAAAGGGAATCAAGGATCCGATCGGCATGTGCGGTGTGCGCCTCGAGACACAGGTGCACATTATTACCGGTGCTGTCGCATCGGCGCAGAACATCTACAAGTCGGTTGAGAAGGCCGGACTCAAGGTTGCCGATCTCGTTCTTGAGCCGCTCGCATCGAGCTATGCGGTGCTCGAAGAAGACGAAAAGGAACTTGGCGTCGGACTCATCGACATGGGCGGTGGCACAACCGACATCGCGATCTACTACGAGAACAGCATTCGTCACACGGCGGTTGTCGGCATGGGCGGCGAGTATGTGACCAAAGACATAGCGCAGGGAATTCGCACGCCAATAGATCATGCAGAAGAGATCAAGCGTCTGCATGGTTGCGCCTTCGCTCCGCTTGCGAAAAGTCAGCAGTTCGTTTCGGTGCCCGGCGTTGGCGGCCGCGAACAGCGCGAGGTTTCGCGTGCGACATTGGCATCGATTATCGAGCCGCGCATTGAGGAAATTCTTACGATTGCCAGACGCGAAATCCTTCGTACCGAATATGCGAGCATCCTTGGCGCGGGCCTTGTGTTTACCGGCGGCGGTGCGCTCATGGAAGGCATACAGGAACTGGCCGAAAAGGTTTTCGAGATGCCGGTGAAGATCGGATACCCGCACGGCTTCGGCGGACTGACCGAGGCGGCGCGTTCACCGATACATGCGACAGGTGTCGGCCTCTGCAAATACGCGATGGAAAAAAATTGGAAACAACCCGACGACAAGGCGGCAATCGGCGGCGACGGCTTCAAGCCGATCTTCGATCGCATGGCTTCGTGGGTGAAAGAATTCTTCTGAGACAAGCAGCTTTTCTATAAACTTTTTTTACTTCTCCAAAGGAGGGGCTATGGTTTTCACACTGGACGAAAGATTCGATGCGATGCCCAAGATCAAGGTCATCGGAGTCGGCGGCGCAGGCGGTAATGCGGTCAATCGCATGATCTCCGAAGGGCTTTCCGGCGTTGAGTTCATCGCGGCAAATACGGACGCGATGGCGCTTGACAACAACAAGGCACCACATCGTCTTCAGGTCGGTGAAAAGATCACGAAGGGACTCGGCGCAGGCGCGAATCCTGACATCGGCAAGATCGCAATGGAAGAGGATCGCGACAAGATCGCCGAGATGCTTCAGGGCACCGACATGCTTTTCATCACGGCAGGCATGGGCGGCGGAACTGGAACCGGTGGTGCTCCGGTTGTCGCAGAGATCGCTCGCGAGCTGGACATCCTCACCGTTGCAATCGTAACAAAGCCCTTCCTTTTTGAAGGACGAATCCGCGGCGAGCGCAACGCAAAACG
>CAIOZP010000043.1 GCA_903862805.1 uncultured Fibrobacterota bacterium | reverse complement strand
CTCCATTGCAATTCGCTCGACTACAATGAAAAACTCGGGCAGATTGTGATCAACTGCGTTCAGGGAGAATTCTATGTGATCAATCACGACAGCACATTCGTCGTGGGCGATTCGGCGGCGTCGATTGCGAAGGCGGCTTCAAGCACTGGCGATTTCATTTATCGCTTCGGCGATCCGGCACGTTACGATCAGGGAACCTCGCCAACGATCTCGACTGACTGGACAAAGTCAAGCACCGGTGACAAACAGATAGGCGGTGCACACGATATTCAATGGATCGACAGCGGGCTTACTGGCGCAGGTCATTTCCTCATTTTCAACAACGGCGAATACCTCTACGAGATGACGCCACAATCTTACATATTCGAGATAGATCCCTACCGCAATTCATCAGGGGTGACCACAAGCACCTACGTCAATTCTCCCGACGCAGGCTACTACGTCTGGGCCGCCGACAATTCCACCAACCAGATGAAGGAAAACAAGAACATATCTAATCAGGTCGTGTGGAAATACAGCTCACTCAATCCGAGCGATTTCTACAGCACGATCGGTTCAAGTGCGCAAAGGCTTCCCAACGGAAACACGCTGATTTGCGCAATGACCACCGGCGATATTTTCGAGGTCACAGATAGTGGCGATGTCGTGTGGGAGTACATCATTCCGGTGACAAGCGACGGAATCAAAGCGGTGATAACGGACAATCTCCCGATGTACAATTCTGCCTTCCGTGCATACCGCTATGCACCGACCTTCTCAGCATTCACCGGCAAGGATCTTAGTGCGACACAAACCATTGTCCAGATGTTCGGAACCTCGGCAATCGCCAATTCTGGAATTGCCGCAATGACTAATCTGACAAAGCATGATCTTGGGGTGAATATCTCCAGAAACACGATGCACTTTACATTCGCATCCGAAGAGGAAACCGGCCGGATCATGGTGACAAATTCATTGGGCAAGATTGTAATGCAACGCTCCGGTCTATCGACCCGTTTTGACTGGGATGCCTCGCACCTTTCGCAGGGAGTCTATTTCGCAACTGTCAATCAAGGTTCACAAACAATCAACCGGAAGTTCATTCTTCGATAGGGGAGTCTCATGCGTAAAGCGTCTGTTTTTTTGTTAATCATATTTCTAATCTGCACCGTACCGGCTCAAACCCGTACCGTCGGTCTCCTCTACAACGACACATCAAAAACATTCAAAGGCTATACCCTTTTCACCGGCAAGCATGTAGGGCAAACATACTTGATCGACAACAACGGATTTTCAGTCCATAGCTGGAACAGCGCCTACGAGCCCGGTCAGTCTGTGTATCTCCTTGAAGACGGTGACCTGCTGCGTTGCGCCCTGCCCAAGACCCAGTATTCTCTCGGCGGAGGTGAAGGCGGTCGTTACGAGATGTACGGCTGGAACGGAGACACTGTCTGGATGTTCAATTACATGAGCGCCGACTCGATAAGTCACCACGATGTTGCTGTCCTTCCCAATCTTCCCGACGGACGGCACCGCTTTATCGGAATGGCCGTGGAACACAAGTCAAAGGCCCAATGTGCCGCATGGGGATTTGACACAAGCCTTTTCGTT
>CAIOZP010000042.1 GCA_903862805.1 uncultured Fibrobacterota bacterium | reverse complement strand
TGATGGAACCAACGAACATCCGACACAGGCTCTGATTGACATGATGACAATCCGTCGTCACTTCGGAAAACTCGCCGGACTTAAGGTCGCGATCGTCGGCGACATACTTCACAGCCGTGTCGCACGAAGCAACGTCTGGGGAATGAAAACGATGGGCATGGATGTGACAGTCTGCGGACCGCGCACTCTTCTGCCACAGCATCCCGATGTGCTTGGCGTGCGAGTCACCGACAATATCGACGAAGCAATCGAAGGCGCCGACGTTGTGATGCTGCTACGACTTCAGCTTGAGCGTCAAAGTTCCGGCCTTCTTCCATCGGCACGCGAATACCGCCTGCGTTAGTGCCTCGACGACGAACGCGCGGCGCGTCTGCCAGATCATGCAATCGTGATGCACCCGGGGCCGATCAATCGCGGAATCGAACTCGCGTCAACCGTCGCCGATTCGGAGCGCTCGGTCATTCTCGATCAGGTCACCAACGGCGTGGCTCTTCGCATGGCTGTTCTATATCTACTTGGAGGAAGTGATTCTAATGTCTAAAAAAGCTTATGGTAAATTATTGACAGATGCGAAACCGTTCCGCAGCATCGCCGGAAGCGTTCTAATTACCGGCGGCCGCGTGATTGATCCGGCGAACGGCGTTGATACGGTTCTTGATGTTGCGCTTGACAAAGGAGAAATCGTCGGCGTCGGCGAAAATATTCCAAAAAATTTCAAGGCAGATAAAGCGATCGATGCTAAAGGAAAGTGGGTCGTGCCGGGACTTTTCGACATGCACGTTCATCTGCGTGAGCCGGGCCGTGAAGATAAAGAAACCATCACCAGCGGAACAAACGCCGCCGCCGCCGGTGGTTTTACATCGGTTGCCTGCATGCCGAACACCACGCCTGTGCTCGATGAAGAAAGCTACATCCGATATGTACTTCAGCGCGGCGAAGATTGTCTTGCCCGCATTCACCCGATGGGCGCAATAAGTAAAGGACTCGAAGGCAAGGAGCTCGCACCAATGGGCGAGATGGTCGGCGCAGGTGCGGTCGCAGTCACCGACGACGGTCGCGCCGTGTCAAGCAGTCTGCTCATGAAGCACGCCTTCAACTATTCAAAAAGTTTTGGGATTCCGGTATGTTGTCATAGCGAAGACGCGGCACTCGCTCACGGCGGACATGCCAACGAAGGGCCGGTCTCGACCAAGTACGGTCTGCGCGGAATCCCGACCATCGCCGAAGACATCTGCGTCGCCCGCGACGTGATGATCGCCGAATACACCGGCGCGAAATGTCACATCATGCATGTGTCAAGCAAGGGCAGCATCGACTTCATTCGCAGTGCCAAAGCTCGCGGAGTGAACGTGACATGCGAAACCGCGCCACACTATTTCATCCTGACCGATGATGCTGTCGCAAGCTTCGACGGCAATAAAAAAATGAACCCACCGCTTCGTTCCGAGGCCGACAGAATCGCCGTTGTTGAAGGACTTCGTGATGGAACAATTGACTGCATCGCCAGCGATCATGCGCCGCACTGCGTCGAGGAAAAAGACATCGAGTTCGACAATGCGCTCAACGGAGTGGTCGGACTCGAGACAATGGTCGGCGCAAGCGTTTCGCATCTTGTCAAGACAGGTGTTTTAAGCCCGTCGGATCTGATCAAAAAAATGAGCCTTAATCCGCACAGAATTCTTGGCGTACCTGGCGGGGATCTTTCTGTCGGAACCGTTGCCGATATAACGATCATCGATCCCGACGTGAAGTGGACCGTCGATCCAAAGGAGTTCTATTCGAAGGGAAGGAACTCGGCCTTCATCGGATTTGATCTTGAAGGCAGAGCGGTCGGAACAATTGTTGGTGGACATCTGGTTTTCGAGGCATAGCCCAGCGAAGTAGGAAAAGTGCTTCGTAAAACCAAGGGCAATACGGATAACCATGTGGCTCCGGCCAAAGGGGAAGGCATTCCTCCTTTTCGTATCCCGCCTACCTTTACCTTGCTGAAAGAACCATCCAAGATGAAGTCCAAATTTAACCTGATTCTCATCCTTTGGCTATTGACGATCGTACCTTCGCTTCGCCCCATTGCAAAATATTTGCCTACGCATTTTCTGATTTTCACTGTCGCATACGGACTCGCATCATTGGGAGCAATTACCGTAATTATCAATTTTCTTGCTGGGAAACATCGTTCCCGTTTTATCAATTCAAAAACTCTTTTCAGTTTGATTGTGGTTGTTATTACCGCCGTGAATTTTTTCATTTACCCCATCGCCGACGGGCTTAAAAAAGAACTTCGAGGATCCGATCAGGATGACGCAATAATTCAGACCGGCCAAATGCTTCTTTCCGGACACAATCCTTATCACGCGCATTTATATACCGGCAACAAGATCAGCCCTGGTCCTGGTATAATTCTTCTGGCAATTCCCTTTTCCGGGTATTCCAGATATTTTCTCTTCACACCATGCGCGCTTCTGATTACTGGTCTGATAACAGCTGACCTTACAGGCTCTTTCCTTTTTGCTTCAGCTTTCCTGTTGCTTTTGGCATTGGATCCGGTCTTCTGGGAAATCATGGTTGCGGGTTCAGATATGATCGTTATCGGAATCCTTTTTGCCATTGCAACAGCATTGCTTTACAAATGGCAATTAGTGAATCATGGCATAGGTTGTCAGCCTGCAAAAAACAGCGCTCGAAACTGGATAAGCGGTTTGGTGATAGCCATTTTTTGTGCTGCGATAGCTACGTCAAGGGTGATTTTTATTGAACTCATTCCTTTGTGGACACTGTTTTTGTACAAGACGAACAAACGATCTGCCCTGTATTTCTTCTGCACTTCCCTTACATTTGCGCTGGCACTTCATCTGTCATTCTATCTGCCAGATCCTCCAGCCTATTCGCCGCTGCACATCATCGGGAAAGGCGAAAAACTCGTGAGCCCGATGCTTCGCATAGTTGCCGCATTAGTCGCAGTCTTTGCGGGGCTATGGATAGCTCTAAAAACACAACAGACCCTGACTTCATGGATGATTTCATTGGCAATAGCCTGCGCGGTTCCTTTGGCAGGCGCATCTTTCGGGGATCTCATAACCCATCATTGGAATTTTTCAATATGGGAAGGCGCAAACTATCTGATGATTATTTCGCCGATTATCTGCATGTGGTCAGTTTTGAGTTTAAAGGAATCGCCTTGCTGTGAGGTTAATTGAAGACTGGAAGTTGGCAGAGAATATTTTCCTCACGCTATTAAATAGAAACTTTTCTCCGTCAATCGGGAAAACATGGCTAACAGACAAATAAGAGATCTGCTCTCGAACCGTGATTTAAAATTCAAAGATCGTATCAAGATTGTTTTTAATTCCCTTAGTCATGCAGTAATCATACGCCGCTGGCTCAATTACATTCAGGACTCGCCGCTTCTTGGAAATGCCACCAGCGTATTCACTCTGCTTGCGACCAAGATTCACCGTCCATATTTTTCGTCACGCCTGAATGTTGCTGGGCGCGTTAATGTTCTGATCGAACATTACGATGCCATTTCCCGCCTTGGCTTGGAGCCTCTTATCGGGAAAGCGATCATCTCCGACCAGCTCCTTTACGAAGGGCCGTGCAAATCGGGCAAACCGTTTCAGATAAAAATGACTGCCGTCCACGAAGCGCATCGCGAAGGCGAAGTCTGCCTTCATCTTTATTTTGACGGCGAGGACATCTTTGAGCTTAACTTTGTACTTGGCACTCACGATGCGCAGTTGTGCATGAAAATCAGCCGACTTCAGGGGAAAAAGGGAGATCAGGCCCGCGAGCTGGTGCGTCTTGCCACGCGTGATCTTCATGCCTGCCGACCAGCCAACCTGATCGTTGTCGCGGCGCGCCAGATTGCACAGGTTCTCGGCTGCCGATCAGTCATGCTTGTCAGCAACCGCCAACGCATAACCCTCAACCTCAAACGCCGACTGCGAATCACTGCAAACTACGATCAAACATGGATTGAAATGGGAGCAACACTTCAGAGCGACGGGTTTTTCAAAATTGATCCGATTGCCATGCAGCAGGTTGACTTCAACGAAATTCCGTCCAAGAAACGCAGTGAAGCCCGTAAAAAAGTCGAAATGCTCGACCAGATGTATTCCGGTCTGAAGGCCTTGTTCGAAGCTGAAATGCAACAGACGGTCTCCGATGCAGTGAAAGAACCGTCCTGACTAATCGCTCCGTTGTAATTGCCAAGTGTCGTTGAAAATTTCTGTTCCCGCCAGTGTTCCCAAAGCCACAAATACTTCGCACATCATATCTTTGGAGAGATTTCCCCCCCCCGCATGAGAATGGCCTTTAACGGAGACTGACATGCGCCACAGAATTTACGTAGAGTCAACCGTCTGGTATCAGATGGCGAACTTTTCCGACTCGGAGCTTAAAGACCGCGTCGGGCAATTTTTTGAATATGCATCTGCAGGCAGATACAGTTTCTGCATATCCAATGTCGTACTCGAAGAGCTCGAAAAGAACAACGAGCGGTACCGCATTCGTGTCGAAGAACTTCTTGCACGCTACAAGCCGCAGGTCTTCATGCAGAATGGCGAAACTGAAGACGTCGCCGATGCCTATATCGAAAATGCGTTCAAGGGCAGACCGGTCGAAGATGTCTTCGGAGATGCGATGCACGCAGCAGCCGCGACCACGGGAAATATTTCGTACATGGCAAGCTGGAACTGGCGGCATCTGTTGAATGTCCGCTATATCGAAAACATAAACGCGGTCAATATGCTCGCCGGATACAATCACAATCTGTCGATCCTGCCGCCGTTCATGTTCGTCGATATGGATCATTTCGAAGGCGACCGTGGTGGTATTCACGATCAGGTATGGGAAATCAAGCGCGGGTACGGTCGCAAGATGATCGAACTGAAACAGCTTCCGCCCACCGAAAGGCTTCAGTACCATCAGGACTTCGCGCTTGAAGTTGCCAAACGTCTTGGGCTTGAGCTTGTCGATGTCAACCGCAAACTTGAGTATCTGTAAACCGAACGGCGAAATGCCGATATGAATTTCCGCTTCCAAATTTCAGTGTAAAACGATATTTTGTCTGCGACATAAAACGGAGGTCTCTGCATGGCTATTGAAAGAACACTGGCGCTGATCAAACCGGACGCGATGGCCCGCAAACTGGAAGGCAAAATTCTCGACCAGATCCTTGAGCGCGGCTTCAGGGTTGTAGCGATGAAGAAAATCAAGCTCGACAAATACGAGGCCGGTTGCTTTTACGCCGTTCATCGCAAGACATCTTTCTACGACGACCTGACAACGTTTATGTCGTCAGACGAGATGATCGCGCTTGTTCTTGAAAAGGAAAACGCCATAACCGCATGGCGCGACGCGCTCGGCGCAACCGATCCGGCTCACGCTGCCGAAGGAACGATCCGGCACACCTGGGGCACTGCCAAAAACCGTAACATCTGCCACGGTTCCGATTGCCCCGACAGTGCCGCCTATGAAATCGGATTTTTCTTCTCCGGAATAGAAATCACACGCTCCAACCCGGAAGTATCTCAATGAACAAACGAACTCTCGGCGGCTTTGGTTTTTCCATTCTTGCATTGGGCACGACCTGTTTTCTTTTCAGCGGATGCGCCGCTAAACTCGATTGCTCCGGCGATCCATGCGACGATGCCAAAAGTATCTGCAAAGAAGCCCGTGACACTCGCGCCGAATACGATTCACTTTCCGACGACGAAAAACGCGAAATGAGTTCGGTGGTCTCGACATACGCCGAACACTGTGACGACGCCACCGAGCGTTGCGAAAAATGTAAGGCGAAGTAATCTGGAATTATCTGCTTAGTAGGATATAGGAAATCGTCGATAGGCTTGTACTCAAGATCGTAACTAAAAGGGCCGCCTCGTTTTGAGACGGCCCTTTTTTATTTCATAAGCATTCGTTCCAGCTTTTTCAGCCGACCAGAATTATTCCAATATGAGCGAGCTTGTATGTACAAAGCCAGGCGCAGTCATACGAAGCAGATAAGAACCGGCGGCTATGTCGTTCAGTTTCCATGACAATGCACCGGTTGCCGCGGTCTTGGCAATCTGACGGCCGGAAACATTGTACAACGACACGGACGTTTTCATTCCGGCGGGAAGTCCGCTGATCATGAGCTTGCCTGATGCGAATCTGACACAAAGATTTTTCCCTGCGATCATTATGTTGTGAACTATTCCGACAGGTGCACTGAATGGAACAGGATTCGCACACCAGTTGATCATATTACGCGTGGATGTGAGACGAACCGCCTGCCTGCTGAGTGCATAGTCAATAAAATGGTTCACAGCATTACGCCGTGAAGCCACGGTGGATCTTGGAGGTGACGACATGCTGCCATACTGCTGTGCGTGTTCGTCCGTGTCGCCCTGATCACAGAAAAAGATATTGCTGTGAATGCCAAAACAGAACGGTGCCCTGTTACCGGCAAGTCGCTGATCAAGCGTGTATTTCAATGTGGCAAAGAACTGTGCACTGTCCATACCAAGACCGGCATTTGAAGGTGCCGACCACATGTTGTAGTCAAGCCCTGTGATTTTTCCGTTGGTCGTATCGAAATCCGTTTGAAAAATGGAATCTTTGACAGTGTCAAGCGGAACCGGATTCCCACTACCATCGAGGACAAGGGTGTCATTAGGGCCGGCATGCTGGTAGTTTATCACTTGAATGGTATCAATACTCTGCAACCAGATCTGGTGGCGAAGTTCCGGCGGAACAATCACGCAATATGCAGGAGCTTCCCACAGTCCCGGATGATTGCCGACCTTGACCCTAACCGCCTGTGTGTCCGGAGAACCGTCAACCATGACAACCGTGTCTTTGTCGGTGGCGGCAAGCGATCCGGAATCATCGGCGAACGAACCATTGTCGAGGGTGTAGGGCCACACGAAATTCGTTCCGTCTGTGATAGAATCCAGACCGCTCTCGATGGAACAGTCGTATTTGAAGTTGTGCAGTGAATCAAGAACCTTGAAGGTGCTGTCATTGTATGAAAGGAACGGCGTTCTGAAACCAACGATGGTGTCTGTTGCAATACCGACTTTCTGCAAATCTATGAGGGCACTGTCGATCTCTGAATACCAATAGGAAAGCGCTGATGCGGTACCGGTTTCGTGGTGTTTTGTGTGATCGCCGATCTCGCATCCATGAGCCAAAGCCTCTTTCATTGAAGCCTGAATAGCCTTGGCTTCCGTTGCAAGATCCGACGGATTGTTGACGGTGTCGATTATGTCGTACCATTCACTGTTGAACGTGTTCATGTAGTAAGACATGGTTGACGGAACGCCGTCGAATGTAGCGGCAATCGGACTTGTCTCGGTTGGATTGGTCTTGGTCTGGATCAATTTAACAATCCAGTCTAATGCATCAGGATAATAATTATCGTCGGAACCAAGACACACAAACTGAGGAGTCACGTTCACATCAAAATTTCCAGGGTGAACTCTCACCGGTGCAACAGTTGCTGCCATCGATACAGATGCCACAACGGCAACCGCTGCGACGATTATTAACTTCTTCATAAAACCTCCGAGACGGAAGAAAAACTTTGTTGCCGAGAAATTAATTGTTGCGCCAAGCTTTATGGCCGGGATTGCATTCCGCAGTCGCCGATTATGGATCGGGGGAATGTGAATTTATAGAAATACCCTTTATTCGGAACCATTGCGGATAAGCCTGTCTTGAAGTGAGTGCCGGTTTATATTTTATTACACGAAAACAACAGGAGACACAATGACCTTCCGTATGGACGAAGAGGCTCCGGCAGTCAAGCCGGCAACCGGATTTGCTGAAGAAATGAAGCAAATGGTTTTCGGTCGCGAGATCGAAGATATGGCGATCAAGAACCGAGAGGTTTTTCTCTGGGGACCGGTCGATGATGACAGCGCGCGCGAAATAGTCCGCAAGATTCTCTACTTCGACAGCAAGAGCAGCGATGACATTACGCTTTACATAAACAGCCCGGGCGGAGCGATTTCTTCCGGCATGGCGATTTACGATGCGATGCACTTCGTCAATTCCGATGTGCGCACGGTCTGCATGGGTCAGGCCGCGAGCATGGGTGCGGTACTTCTGGCCGCCGGTGCCGCAGGCAAGCGCGCATGCTGGCCCAACGCCCGCGTGATGATCCACCAGCCGCTCATTTCAGGCAACATGTACGCACCGGCATCGGACATCCAGATTCAAGCCGACGAGATGCTGCGAATCCGTGCCTTGCTGAATGCGATCCTCGCAAAGCACAGCGGTAAAACTGTTGAAGACATCGAAACCGATACCGACCGCGACAACTTCATGTCAGCCGAGGAAGCCAAGAAATATGGCCTTGTTGACGAAGTGATTTCCAAGGCACCGAAGCCGAAGAAGTAGAAGCGCAAGCCACTAATATTGAAAAGAGGGAAGAACCGCCACAGGATTCTCCCCTCTTTTTTTATCTGCAATAAGCGTTCTTGGTTAGTGACAATAGAAGAATTCCCCCCAAACAAGATAAACCCCGTTCTTGACGGTCTGGAAGGTGTAACGGTAAGAATGGAAGGGCTCCCCCGCCCATATATGTGACCGCAAAGCTCTGTCCCTCAAGAGGGCTAAGTGGAAGCATCCGATTTCAGTATCTTGACTCGTTTCGCCGCTGCACTTTTCTCTGAAAAACATTACCTCCCAAATTTTCCGCAATTATATTGATGACGCGCAACATTCGCGCACTAAGTTTCACTTACATTTAAATAGGAGTTATCATGATGCAACGTGTCACAACAGTGGTAGCCTGTGCTGCTGTTTCCGGGGTTTTGCTTGTTGCGGGATGTTTTGACAGTCCGACGAAATCTACGACGCCGGTGAGTTCGGTGGAGACGGATGGGAAGAGTTGCTTTTCTTTTTCTGAAACATATTCATCGCAAACCGTTGGAGATTCGCTGCTGATTATTACTATCGCCAAAGACACAACATACAACTACGGAACGACCTGTAATGGTGGAGATACGCTCCAAATGGACACCGTTACAATGAAGGCTGGTGCTGATACCGTTAAATGCAGGGTAGTTGGCGATTCAATGATCATGGTTGACAGTACAAAAGTTTTGGGAAGCGGCGCTGTTATTATCACAGGATTACCATTAACGAGATCGGGATCTGGTACAGGTATTTTAGGAACATGGGTTAATAACACTTTTAGCAGTAGTTATTCCGTGATTTCGGGCACATTGACAACAGCCGAAAAAGACTCTCTCGACGCTTTCTATCAAACCCTAAATCTCTTAATTAACGTCAGGTATTGGACGGTAAATGAAGTGCTACAAATCGGGCCCTCTTCGTATTCGATCACGGGTTCTGAGGCATTTGATGTCGTTGGCTATTACTTGTCTGAAGCTTATGCCGAGACCTCAATCGTTTCTATGTCGATCTCAAGGCCATCCCCCAACACAATACGCATCATCGGAAATAAAGATCTCGACACAGTTACCGAAACCTTCGAATCTGCTCCAGGAGGCAATTTTTACTCTGCGAACTATACAGAAACCTTCACCAGTTCCATTCCCGCCAACACTGAATACGTCTATTACACAAACCCAACCGCCTGTCCCGACAACACAACTCCCCCCTGGGATGCCTCCTTCCGCGCCGCCAACCCAAAAACCCACGGCAAAGTTTCCTCAAATCCAGTACTTAGGGCTTGCTGAACAACTCAAATTCGATCAAAAAGCCCAGTAATTTCGGTGTTTTCAATTCGTATTTTGTCAAGAGAAGTCCATGGTTTGTTCAAACATAATCAGGAAAATCCTTGTACATGTACAGTCGCAGGCGCAT
>CAIOZP010000041.1 GCA_903862805.1 uncultured Fibrobacterota bacterium | reverse complement strand
TCCAATCTGCCATCTGCCATTGTCATACAACCCCCTTCTGGAAAATTCAGGGAATGCCAAGATGTCTTTGCACTTAATATATCCAAACAATTGTATCTATGCCAAAAAAAATGAACGACTTATGAAGAGAGGTGTGTGTTTACCATGTTCTGCCGATATGTATAAATGCATCCTTGTAAAACAATAAATTTTCTATAAGAAACAAAGCATTGCACGATGGATATGTTTACCGGAATTCGGCCGATGATACTTTCCGGCAGTATTGCAAGCCTGTAAGAGATGCGCACGGAAGAGTTAATTTTCGCTGGAGCGTAACATTTATTAACAAAAAGGAATCTTTTCTGTTCTGAAACGAAGTCCTGTTTCCGAAAATGAGCGGCTGGAAATGGGAAATCAGAACAGAGCCATTTGTGATTTTGAGCCGCTTGGCAGCATTTTCACCAATTATATTGATCGTCCTGAATAGAGTTTCCATACAATAATAAAAACGGAGGGATTTATGATCCGCAGAATGCTCACGATGGGTGCGACGGTACTCGCAGTTTTTACGCTTGTCGGATGCGCCGGTAGCAAGCAGAAGGTACACGATGATTCCGGAATGCCGGCATTTGTGCTGAATCCACCGATCGAGCCAGGCAAGCTTTACGGAACCGGAATCGCCAAGAAGGAGAATCCTCAGCTTGCGAAAGATGTTGCCGACCTGAATGCGAAGACCGAAATTGCAAAGATTCTTGGTCAGCAGATTGCCAACCTTACCAAGCAGTTCATGCAGGAATCGGGTGTGAATGCCGCTGAAGCCACAGAGTTTTCGGAGTCGGTGACCAAGTCTGTCACGAATCAGAATCTGATCGGCTGCCAGATTGTCAAACGCGAGTTCGAGAATGGATCGATGTATTCGCTGGCATGTCTCAACCTTACTGATCCGGAAGTGAAGAAGTACGTTGCCGACGCGGTGACAAAGTCGCTTGCTGGCAAGGATGCGCTTCTTTCTGAGTTCCGCGCAAAGCAGGGTTTTGAAGACCTTGACAAAGAGTTGGACAAGCTTTCCAACCAGAACGAAGCCGGCGTCAACTCGGCCAAGTAATTTTTCGGCGGAGAACTTCTCCGCCGCTTCATTTTACACTTTGAGAGATTTACAAATGAGAAGATTTGTTTTAGCGATGCTTTTGGCTTTGCCCGCCGTAGCTTTTTCGCAGGATACACAACCGGCACCTGATGCTGAAGCCCAGAAAATCGATTCAACCACGGAAGCCGGAAAATATGAGCGCAAGTCGGTTACATATATCGACGCGCTTTGGCTCATGGATGGTTCGGTTCGCGGGATGCCTTCGGCCGACGTTTCGTATGCGCTCGACAAAATCAAAGAGCGCTTGACCCTTGAGCGTTTCGACTACAATCCGCTTCCCGAAGCGTTCATTTCCGATTTTGTCAATCAAGCGAATTCACAGGGAAATCTGAGCAAAGAGAAACTTGCAGAGATCATGGATCGCACGATTGTCCCCAAGATCCTTGCGATTGTCGATCTCAACAAGGAACTGCGCGCCCAGAATTACACCACCGAAGAACAGCGCAATTCGTTCTATGCGGCAAAGGCGAAGGAATTCGGCTTCACCGATGTCGAGTTGAAGAAGGTGATGAATTCTGCATTCATCTATGTCCCTTTTGTCAACAGCTATTCCGGCGGATCGTCCGAAGGTAAGTATGTGATGAAGATGAACGCCGGTGTTCTGTGGTATCGCATCGTTACGGTCAATGGCAAAGCAACGGCAAAACTCGTTGTCGAAAACGAAACGATGTCGATCGGCATGGCGAAAGAGGGTGTTCGGAAATTCATTGACGGCAACTGGGTCGGCGCGCGGGAATTCGCTTATCGTTCATGTGTGAAAAGTGCTTCACGCAATGTGCTTGTGGCCACACAGGTGATGCCGGAATTCAAACTTTCGGCGCAGGTTCTTGAACATCGTCACGGCGCTGTGACTTTTGATCTCGGCAAAAAAGAAGGTGTTCGGTTTGACGATAAATTCCGCATCTGCGAATTCGTCGATGATGGTAATGGCGGAGTGAAACAGCGCAATCACGGATGGGTCAGGGTTTCGCAGGTGTCAAACAATCTCAAGGAAACCCCAGACAAATCGAAAGCC
>CAIOZP010000040.1 GCA_903862805.1 uncultured Fibrobacterota bacterium | reverse complement strand
GCTGACACATTGACAGTCAAGGATACTACTTCGGGCATCGGGGTTATTGTCACTTATGATGGAAGTGCAGATCCCGGAGCTGGACTTGCTTCAAGTAGTGAAACTAAAAATCTATACGGATTTCCCGTACCTGCTGGAACCTCATTTATCCGAAGCTGTAACCCACAATATTGGTTCAGTAATCAAAGCGTGGTGGTTGAGTCAACACAGGTGTTTATTGATTATTCCCGCTTTTCAGCGAGCATAACCGATCCCAGCAAGCTGGAAGTTTACGCCCTCACTCCTACCTTTACATGGACAAAACGGAACTCGACGGTTAACACAACGGAATCCAGAGTGTACCTCGATCAATACCCCTATCCAGTACCGGCTGCAGATATGACATATAACTATGTGTTGCTCGAGAATGTCGGTGTCAGCCCTATAAAATCCGCAGCCTCGCATAAAACACTGTCCGGGAATTTTACCGTCACGAAAGATTTTATCAAATTCAACAGCTCCGGCACAGAGGTCGTAGGAGTAAAACTCTTCGATCTGCAGGGAAGAGAAATCTGTACATTGCTCAACGGCGTTTCAAGAACCGGTGAAAATGTAATTCCTTTGGCAAATTTTACCCGTGGCCTTTCGGCAGGCCGATATGTGGTGTCGCTGAAAAAAGGCGATGGATCTGAAGTTTCTCAATTTGTAAATACAAAATGAATTTGCGACCACCTTCAGTGCCGCCAAAGTTTAAGGAGTGATTATGTTCAGTAAAATTCTTACATGGGTGATGACGGCGCTGGTGGTTTCGCTCTGGGCACAGACGACCTTTCCGGTCACCACCGGAATCATTGCCAAAGACAACAATGGGAAGACCTATGATATAGACAGCCTGCTCAATTCGGGGAAGCATATCTGGGTTCACCTCATGCGAGTTGGTTGAGGAATTTGTCTTGGTGCCGGGAGCATCATTGATCTGGCGTATGCGGACTACAACAATAATCAGGATAGCGTGATTTTCCTTGTTATCAATGATTTGTCGGAAACAGCTTCGGATATCAAGGCCGCATATATTAGCAGAGGCGCCGAGGCGAATTTTCCGATAATTGTTACTGCTGACGGAGGAATGGATCTTGCGGCACTTGTGGGAGTCACCAACCCCTTGACGACCGACGCATGGATTCTTCATCCGAACCGAACATACGCGATGGCAAGCTATCAATTTCTGGACAATATCAAGTCCGACATAGACACGGCACTTGCAGATGAGTGCTACCATGGAGAACCGGTAACGCGATTTGCTCTTACTACCAATGCGGTCGGAGGAGGAGCTGTAAGCCGATCACCCTACGATTATCAATATGATTCCGGGAAAGTTGTGAGCCTCACGGCTATTCCTGATTCCGGAAAAGAACTCATCGGGTGGAGCGGCGATCTATCCGGGACCAACAACCCGATAAATTTAACAATGAACGGTGCTCGCAGTGTCACGGCAACCTTTGGCGATATGTTGACCGAAGGAATCAAAATGCCTTTGTGGAGGGCCTACGATACGATTTTTTACATCGACCGAGACACGATGCTTTTTGACGATGGTGGTCTCGGCGGCGATTATTCCCCGGATTTTTTCAGCTCAACCGTATTCCGCCCTCCGGCAGGAAGTGATTCGAGCGTCTATCTAAGGTTCGTTTCATTCAAGCTGGATGGCTATTGCGGCGACACTCTTACCGTTTATAACGGGGAGGGAATCACTAAAAACAAGCTCGGTGTCTGGACTGGGACAAGCGGGCCAGCGGCTCGCATCTTGTCAACGGCCACCGATGGCAGCCTGACAGTAGTTTTTAAAAGCAACGCGTATGTCGAGAGCGCCGGTTGGGCAGCTCATGTTGGCGTAGTTGCAAAGAACTCAACACCTTCGATACGGAATGTAGCATCTCTTTTACCGACCGCTTTCAGCGTGTCGCATGTAAACGGCATCATAAAATTTGCAGTCCCTGCGAGTTGTAATGGAGCTGCGGTAAACATGAGTCTCTATGCATTAAATGGCACATGCGTCTGGCATAACGAGATGCCTTCGGTTGAGCAGGGAATTCGCCGTGTGGGACTTCCGGGTTCGCTTGTTACGGGACTCTATGTTTTGAAGATGAGCGCCGGGACATGGAACGGAACGATAAGATTATTGGTGCGATAAGAATTGATAGTTGGCTGAAAACCTTATGGCATGGCCTCACCCGTTTTGCAAAAGGAGGGGAAAGAACATTACATAATTAGGGCTTGCTGAACAACTCAAATTCGATCAAAAAGCCCAGTAATTTCGGTGTTTTCAATTCGTATTTTGTCAAGAGAAGTCCATGGTTTGTTCAAACATAATCAGGAAAATCCTTGTACATGTACAGTCGCAGGCGCAT
>CAIOZP010000039.1 GCA_903862805.1 uncultured Fibrobacterota bacterium | reverse complement strand
TAAACAAAGAGAAAAAAGCTGGTACTCATATATTGAATCTGATGAAGAGTCGTTTCATGTAATTAGTGAAATTGGCTACGACGCCTTTGGTTGACAGGAGAGAATTAAAATGCCGGGTACCGCAAAAAAAGTTTTTCTTTTGATGACTGTAGTTGGAGTCATGCACTCACTTGTAGCAGATCCGATTGCTGTTTCATTTGCAACACAGAACGGCGCATCGATGGTTCCTGGCTGGTTTACTTCAGGATCTCAACGCCAGATTACCGTGACAAACAATTCTGTTCTTCCCTGGGATGTGCGAGGATTCCGGTTCCGTTTTCCGGCTGGGGTGAATAGTGTCAGCGGTGATTTCATGAAAGCGAAATTAGGCCCTGTTGCCGCCGATGCGACAGGGCTTCACGAGTTCAGCATGGATGCCATGATGCTGCCAAACCCATACGTTCATCTGAACCGCGGTGCCTCCGAGAGTCGCTATGGATACACGCTGAATATTGATCCATGGGACTGGCCTGCCACGAGTGATCTTACTCCGGTCTCGCGGCAGTACCTTATCAAGATCGGAACCCGCGCTTCGAAGACCACAATCGATACGCTCATCGACACGAATATCATCAAAACCATGGTTGCACAGAAATGGTTTTACGATTCGACGCTGTACATTCCCGACGGTCTTGGAATTCACGGAAAGACTCCGGGAGGAATTCTCGATTCATGGCGCGACAAAAATGCCGACACCGCACTCTGGCAATTGCAGGTATTCGAGCCGAAGGCCGCTGATCAGAGCCGCTTCAAATGGGATCCGAAAGCGATGGGAACCGAGACCACGACCGGCCCTTACGCCGGAGCCGGGCCGTTCTACATGATGGCTCTTTCAATGGCACAACAGTATTTCAATTTGGATATGCAACTGCTCGAAGCAATCGGTGCCGACAAGAGTAAGGCCGCGACTTCCGATCTTTTCGTGACCGGAAACACCTCCGGTACAATGGGCACAACGTACTGGACACCCGATCCTTTTTACTCCGACTGTGTGCCGGATGCGTTCCCGAAATTTTTCCCCTATGGCAAGGGTGGCGCGCCTGGTTCTATTGACTTCATCAACACGCCAGGCTACAGCAATCTCACGACTGGCAACTGTCCGCAGATGGCAAATGTGATTCTCGTTTCGTCAATTTATATGATGTACTTCTATCAACTCGTTTACAACGTCGCGCCCACGACAGCTGACAATCTCTTTGCAAATGCGAAAGATCGGCGCATTGCGGCAAAGCTTTTTTATTGGCTCTGGTGCCAGAACACAGGCGAGAACGATCGCAACTGGCAGAACCTTCTCGCTGATCCCAACGTAGTAAACGCGCCCGATCTTCTCACTTACTGGCAGCAGGCTCCCGATGCGGTGCTCGGCGAAAAACAAACCGCAGCAGTCGTGTTCCCACCTATGGATAAATGGTTCAATGAATTCGATACGCTCAACGCAATGGCCTCGCGCAAAGCTGCGGATGTTTATGACGAGAATATCAGTCTGACGAATGTGGAGGAGTTTTTCTTCGGCACCGGCGGTAGCGGAAAGAACGGAACACTCGGCACCGGCGGACTTCTTCAACACATCTATCTCGAACCTGATCGGATGCGTGCAATGTGGCGCGATGTTTCGGCGGCTTACGGGATTCTCCAGGGCGGCGCACAGAAGGCTGGCATTGCTTCTGCGAAAAGCGACGAGATCACTTTTCGCTATGACTGGCTCGCCATTTTGCGAGTAGCACAACCTTATCTCGATCTCGGAATTCCGCTTCCTGCAAACGACAGATTTCAAAATATCGTGACCAACGAAAGCAGCGAGCTGAAGGTTTTGGAACCGGCAGGCACGCTTCCAAACGACACCTCGTATCCGCTGTTTACCAATCTCGGTCAGGTCAAAACCAAGCGTGGTGCTGACTCGGTTTGTGTGATCACGTTTGATGTGAACGGAGCATCGTCGTATCTCGACATCGACTCGCTGCCAACGGTTCAATGGACGCCGTATGATTCATGGACAGGATGGAAGAACGCCTCGCTGCTCGCCAGCTCGGTCGTCATGAGCAATGGCAAAGCATCAAGTGCGCGATATGAAGTTGTGATCAGCCAAGACGAGATCCGACAGCTTGCTGGCAACGGATCGCTCAAGGTTTGGGCGCGAGGGTACGATGCCTTTTACAATGCGGTAATAGACACCTTCACAATTTCGTGGCCCTACCCCGGAGATCCGCCGGAGCCTTCACTTGATTCAGCCGCCGCCATTGATATGACAGGCGATGGTATAGCACACGAGATCCGTGCTTATCTGAAAAAATCAACCGCGGCAAATGCGTACGAGTTGAACGCCTACACGGACATTCTCTACTCATGGCCCGATACAACAAATCTCTGGGGGCCTTATGATGGTGTCAACGTCGCATACGTTCAGGGAAACAATTATCTCACGCTCACCGATTCGCGCATAGCAGGTAACAGAGGTAAAGGAAAACTCCTTGTGTCATATCCAACCAGAACTGGAATGACTACAAAAATTAAAGACCGCGTCGGGCCGGTGATTTTGAAAACGCCAAAACCACCTTTCGATCCGGCAAAAAACAGTATTACGATTTTATTTTCTGAACCTGTCGGTGGAATTTTCGGCGCAGATGGCAAAGCAAAAAGCGCGGCTTTCCTTGCATTCAGGAAAGCCGGTTTGCTTGACAGCACGGCAATCGTTCCGGCATCGGTAGTTCGGGACACAAGCGGTCACTATACCTTCACATTCAGCGCGTCTATTTCGGATTACGATTCGGTCAAGAGCGTTTCAGATCCGACCATGATTGTCGATTCCGCCGAAGAGCCGAATGCGGCGGCACCATACAACCAATGGGTCTATTTCAATACAAGCGTTCAGGGAACTTACCCGGCACTCGATTCAGCCGCAGCTTACGATGCGAATGGCGATGGCGTTGCCGACAATATCAAAATCTATCTGACACAAGTCAATGGTGGCGATGCCATTGACAGCATGCGAAACCTCAAATACAGCTGGCCGACCGCAACACCGCTTGTTAGCGGAACGCCTACATTTGCCGGATCAGTTGCAATGATCAATGCAGCTCTGACAGGAGGTGCTGGTCTTGGTGCTGTTACTTTCGACTATCCAAGCAAGAGCGGATATTCAGGAACGGTGCTTGACAAAGTGGGACCGGTACTCACGTCGGCAGAGTTGATCTACGGAACAGACTCGCTGGTGCTTGGTTTCTCGGAGGCGATCAACGGTGGCATAACCGGTAAATTCATTTATGACTGGACGAAGCCGGACACGGCAGCAAATTCTTCGATGACATTGATGACAAGCGGCACATATTCAGGAAAGTACATTCTCGTTTTGTCAAGCATAGCTTCTGTAGGTGCCGGAGATTCAATCAACCTGATTCCAGCCGGTGGGATCAAAGACGCCGTTGGAAATATTCCTGCGACGAACAACCAGCGGGTGAAGGTGCAGCAGATCGGCGGCGCGATCAATTCGTTCACCACCGCCTACATACTCGACCGCAACGGTGACGGCTACGGCGACTCGATCGTGGTTGTGCTTTATCAGGGAACGATGGCAGGCATCACAAAGATCAGCAGTGCCAGCACAATTCAATACAGCTGGCCGACGGCCGGATCTTTCGTGGCAGCAACTGGCGTTCGTTTCGACAGCCTCGCAACGACCTTCGGGTTCCTCGATACGATTGCTCCGATCTCGGGATTCGGAACG
>CAIOZP010000038.1 GCA_903862805.1 uncultured Fibrobacterota bacterium | reverse complement strand
TGTGAATTGTGCCTTTGCTCTGGTGCTCTTTCTCTAATTGACAAATGCGAACGCGAAAACATCATGGGGTTGTCCAATCGGCTCTCGATTTCCGGCCAGGAAATTTGTGCCGTTGCCGTTACTGTTTCAGAAAATCCATCGTGCGAATCGGGGCTGATATTTTGTGGTCTGGCCTCTGTCACTGATGTGAAAGCTGCCGATTCATCACGAACAAATATGATCGACAGGATCACCGGATCATTCGCCTCATTAACCGCAAGCCGCAGGAATCAGGCTGTATAGCCGTATCATTCTTTGCCCGATCTATTTTCATGCCTACATCAAACAGAAAACGAGGCTGATTTATGTCGATGAGTCGTGAAGAAATTATTGATCTTGCCACACGTTATATACCCGCAAGCGAAATTGTTGATTTCCCAATGTCGGGAGAGCTTTTTTGTTTTCTCAAACGCGATCTGCCGGAAAATTCGGTACTCAAAGATGATGAAGGCTGGGGCTTTGCCGGATATGGAATTTGTAGTTCTTACATCTGTGACGACGACTCGAAGCCGCACGGCAAATGGGTCTGGTTTGAGTATATCGACCTTTCACATTTTCCGCCGACGGCACAGCAGTTGAAGCTTCAGCCACCGCACATTGCAAAGGGGCGCTTTCAAAATCCATCGCGGACATCGGAGCTGAATATCGCAAAACTTGAGATGTCATTTTTGCAGTCTGTCAAGGAGCCGGATGGCGCAGTTGTTCTTAATGACAAGAAGCCATCGGGGAAATCAAAGTCCAAGTCAAGTGCTGAAATCCTTTCATTTCCGGGTAGTGGCAAGTGAAAATTATTCGCATTTTTTTATTGATGATGACAGTAGCCTGTCATTTGATTTTCGCTGCCGATCTATCTAAAAAATCAGCTTCGATTGAAAAGCTCGTTCTTGCAAAACTCAAGTACGATGGCGGTGGAAACTGGTATATCAATCCGGCATCGCTTCCCAATCTTGCTATTACCGTTTGTCAACGAACCAAGCTTCCGCTTTCCGATACCACCACGATAATTTCGCTTGATGATCCGGCACTTTTCTCGTATCCATTTCTTTTTGTGACCGGTAACGGAACGATTGCTTTTACGCCGACTCAGCGGGTTCGTCTTCGCGATTTTCTTGCAGGCGGTGGCTTCCTCTGGGTGGACGACAGCTATGGCATCGACACATCTTTTCGACGCGAGATGGCTTCAATGTTTCCAGACAATCCACTGATTCTCCTTCCGTCAAGTCATCCGATCTTTTCATCTTTTTATAAACTGCCAGGCCTTCCCAAGATTCATGTACACGACGGCAAGCCACAGAACGCCTACGGAATAATGCTCGATGGTCGCATGGTGGTTCTTTACACGTTCAGCAGCGACATCGGCGACGGAATGGAAAATCAGGCGACCTATAACGATACGCCGCAGCTTCACGAACTCGCGCTCAAGATGGGGGTCAATGTTGTGAACTGGTTTTTCTCGTCATGTCAATCAGGCGTTTCGACGAAGGTTTCAAAGTGAATTTCAAACCTTTTGAGAAAAATGGGGTGGCGAAAACATCCCCGTAAGGGCATAAATATTTTTGTCAATAATCGTAAAATTGACATCAACT